>JBBPIG010000016.1 GCA_038040445.1 Acidobacteriota bacterium
TCACTCCGGCTTACGAACCAGAGGAGGGTCACGATCGAGTGACCCTCCTCTTTTTGTTTGCCGAACGTCTTCCACGCCTTGTACGGGGAGTGCTCTTGCCGACCTGACCGAGGCGAAGTGCCGCCAAGCGCAGACGCGTTACGTAGACGAGAGTCCCTGGGAAGCGTGAAGCGGGCGGTGCAAGGAGCGGAAGAGGTTACGCCGAGCCTGAGTGTGTCAATGACAGCGAAGTCCATATCCACTATCATTGAGTCGATGTGCTGGACGTTTGACTCTTCTAATTTCCGGGTGACTCGCTTTGGATGAATCGACGCAAAGAATCTTGAACCTATTCGCTCAGATGAACAGCGATACTCTGGACTTGCACACCCTTTTCGAAGCAGGCGGCAACGATCCTGAGGCGCGCGGGCAAGTGCTCGACCTCGTGGCCAAACTTGTTCGCCAAGGATTGCTCGAAGAACGCGGGAGCGACTTTTACGCTCTTACGGCGGAAGGACGAGTGGCGGGTAGGAACTGATGAAAAGTTTCGCCGACACTCTGCTGACCATTGCCGTGCTCGGGGGGATTCTCGTCATCAGCGCGATTGCCACCAACCTCTTTACGCGCAGAATGTACTATCGCTGCGCGGAATGCCGAAACCTCAACGCGAAGCGAAGGTCGCATTGTAGAATCTGCGGCAGCCCTTTGAATCAATAGGAACAGCTCTACAGATTCAATTGCTGCGCCTTCTCTTCGATTGCCTCGAACAATCGATGGCGTTCGACCTCGCCGCCGGCCCGGCGATACGCAGTCAGCAGCTCCTTCATCGAGACCAACTCTTTGTACAACCCGGCGTTTTCTATGGGAGGCGTCAGGTAGGAAACCAGCTCCGCGTAAGAGCGCCGCTTTGCGATCGTTCCCTCAGATGGATTGTTGACACTGTAGAGGTAGATGTTGGGCAGTTCTCCGATCAACCTATCGGGCCAGCATTTCTCCGACAAGCCTGCCTGCTTCCCAGGCATGAACTCCAGCGCGCCGTGAGTGCCCACGTGCACCACTGCATCCGCGCAAAGGACCTTCTCGAGGTAGGTGTACAGCGCCATGAACCCGTGATGCGGCGCGCCGCTCTCAGCCGCGAGCAGCCGCATCGGATCGCCTTCGTACCCGAATGTCGGTTGCACACCGACAAACACATTTCCAAGCTGTAATCCCAACACGAGAATCTCGCGGCCATTCGAGTTGATCGTGCCAGGCGCTCGTCCCCACTCGCGCTCGATATCGCCGACATAAGGACAAAGCCGTCGATACTCGTCCACGCTCATTCGATAGGCGACGTTCGCCAGCATACCGAACTCGGCTGAGTTGCCTTCGAGCAACATCTCGCGCAACTGCTCTGAGCTGTCCGGCACATCGACAGCGTAGCCGTCTGATCGCAACTTCGAGAGTATCTCCCACAAACTCGGGAAAACATCGAGGTCCGCAGCAGTGCCGATGTTCCCTTTGTTCGGGGGAAAGCAAAAGACCAGAAGCGCAAGCCGCACATCGGCGCGCGGTGCAACTCGCAATCGGTTCCATCGAGCCAGCCGCCGCGCAATTCGCCGGCAGCGTTCCTCCAGCGGTTCAGGCTGATTCCCGTTCGCAGGTAAGCCGCCGTAGACAAACGGCTCCGTCGCTCCGTCTATTTCCGGAATGGCAACCTGCATCGCGGCTTGAATCGCATTCAGTCCAAGCTTGCTTTGGTTCCAGCTCTCGATCGTCTGAATGTCGAGCGAGACCATCGAACGGAACGGAACGTCCAGCCGCTTCAGAAACTCGGCCGCCGCCTGACTGTCGTTCATCGCGGGCCCGCCGACGAAGCTGAACCCTGTGAGTGAAACAACCTGGCTTACACGCGGCTTCCCTCCCCCGTTTCGTTTGGAGCCCTGCTCCTCCGGCTTCGCGCGCCCCACCACGTCGAGGTCTTCGACAAAGAACTTCCGGCAAGCGTCGCGATTGTCCATGAAAGTTGAAATCGCCGGTATCACACACAAGCCTTCTTCCTCTATGGCTCGGATCAATCCGTCGTAGTGCCGCCGCGCATCGCTGATAATCTGCGGCCGCATCAACAGCAGTCCGATAGTCTGATCACCATCAAGCTTGCGCCGGCGCTTGCGCTCATACCACTCCTTGTAAGCTTCGAAAGTCTCGAACAGCTTCGGGGCGTCCGGATGATAGACGCCCATCACGGGCATAGCTTCCGCGGGTTCAATCTCGAGGGAGCGATGATCCCCGGGCGCGTAGCTTTTGATCGCAAACAGCAGCATCGAGCGTATGTTGTTTGGCGTCGGTTGAAGAAAGTAGCCGAACAGCAGAAGGTAGTTTTTAATATCGCGGAGTTTGCCGGCGCCTGGAACGAACTTCAGAATCGAAGGCAGCCGGCCGATGAGTTTGACGTACTGGTCTGCGTTCGCCGGGGGCCCTACCCGCTTGGGTGAATCGCCGCTGACCGGCGTGCGGCCTTTGACGAAGTCAGCCATCCACGTGCCTAGCTTCCGCGCAATGCCTGGCCCCGATATTTTCTCGCCGCCTTGCTCGTCCGATTCGCGCGGCTTCATCAGCTTGCCGAAGTCGAGCTTGCCCATCCGCACCCGGCGCATCAGCTCAGGCATACAATTGAAGGCGATTACAGCGCTGTGACGCTTGCCGCAACGATCGAGGGCCGCCGCGATTCTGGCGGCGTTCTCCCCCTCGGTCACGTGTATGACGAAGACCAGGTCGCTGCCGCCAACATCACGCTCAGCCGAATTCCATTGGGGCTCGGTGAGCGGCGCGCCACAGTTGTAGCTTGCAATTTGCAGCTCGAGTTTGTGATGAGAATTGATCTCGGCTTCGGCGCGTCTGAGCGGCGCGAGCAAACTCGTTCCTACATAAAAAACTGTTATCTTCACGTGAAAAGGTTCGCTTGGTTCAACTGCTCGATAAAGCGCGGCCTTATGCTGCCTCGCCGTAGAGCGCTTCCACCGCACTGGCTAATTCTCTTGCTGTTTCTTCAGGCGAGTTTCGAACAAGAAACTTTATGCGTTGGAGGGGGAGAGGCAACTTACTATACTCGAAGTCTTTCGGCACGACCGGGATTATTGCCTTGTTCATCCCCAAGGCTGCACCTATCTCGAAGAAGAGGTTCGGGCGATTTACGTTTTCTGCATTGATCAATAACACCACGGCGTCACTTTCCCTAAGCCCTTTTTCTAGCGCCTCGACTAGCGGTTGGCCTGGTTTGATATTGAACTCATCGAACCAAACTTCGACCCCGCTACTCGCGATAGTCTCTGCAAACTTACGTGCCCATTCCTTATCAGATTGAGAATAGGATATGAAGACTTTGTGTGTGCTCATCACTCAGTTCCCTCATTAGCGCCCGCGTTTACTCTAGCTGCTAGCCACCCACGTATCCTTCCCGCTGTGACTGATGAACACCAGCCGCCGATCTTGCGGGCTCTTTTGCATTCAGTTTCTCCGGATGATAGGCCCAGTCTTCACAGGCCAGCTAGATAAGGCAGCGACCTACAAGTTGAATGCCTCAGGTCGTTCCTTGCGCCGCGACCCGAGGCTTTACTGTTCCTCGTGAACTGTCGACTCCTTACTGAGGTTTGCCCTCCGCAGCTGGCTTGGCGCCTTCCTTCTTCCCCGCCGGCGCCCGTTTGCTCATTGGCTTTGGCGTCCAGAACTTGGGATCGGCCGCGGCGAATTCCTTCGACGGGTTGCTCATGCTGGGATTGAAGGCGTACACGTTACTTTCCATACTCAGGAAAACATCTCCCGTGCCCTTCATCAGGTTCCTCATGTTCTCCTCCCCCATCGCCTGCATGAGAGCGCCCTCAGTCGCGAACTCGTCGTCAATTTCCTTGAACGATTTGATCGGAGTGAAAAGCAAGTAAGTCCCCTGGGGCGCGCCCATGATCACCTGGTACATTACGTAAGGCTGTTCGCGCTTCATCTTCTCGAATGCGTCACGAAACAGCTTTCCCCCCGCCGCAAAATCGGCGTCACGCCCTAGCCGCACTCGAAACGTTTCGATGTTGAAGTAGCGACATTGCGGCAGAACGCCCATCAATCGTTCCGGGCGATAACTCATGTCCGGACGAAGCACGGCTACCATCGAACGTACGCTATTCACCACTTCAGCTTCCTGACGTTCGAGCGCCTCATACTCCGGTCCGTTAGCCGCTTTGCCGAAGGCCTGATAGTCCTTCTCCATCGCCGCAAGCGAGTCGTAGCCCGACAAGAACATCACTTCCGTCGCGTTACCCGACACAGCTTCCAACGCCAGAAAAGGATCGACTTTGCTCTTCGCCCAATGCTGCGCGAACCCGCGCTCAACTTTCTCGTGAGCCGTGCCGCGAGCGGGTTTGGCATCTTCGCGGTAGATCCAAAGCACCTTGGGTAACTGGGGCGCTGTCTGCGCCGCAGCGCACACCGTGCCTAACAACACCGCCGAAACTGCTAGCAAGAGACAGACATTTCTTTTCATTGTTCTTCACCTCTCTAAGGATGTTCGGAATTAGTACTTGTATCGGATGATCGCCTTAGCCGCCGCTCGATTCAAGCCGTCGCGTGCGCGTCGAGCCGTATTCGATCAGCCAGTCTACATCGCTCTTGATCCGTCGGGCCCAACCGTATATGCCATGAACTGCCTCGCGCTGTTCGGCCGTAAGGTTGCCGTATGAGCCGCGTTCAAGCAGCTCGGCCAGGCCCAACACCGATTGCAGTGATGCCTCTATTTCGTGCCCGGCGTTCACAATGAACTCGCTCTTGAGCTTGTTGATCTCGAGCAATTGCTGAGCTGAGCCTTGCACCTGTTTGTGCTCTTCCTGAACACGCTCGAGTTGTTGTCTGGTTTCTGCTTCAGCGCGCCGCGAGTCGTCAGCTTCAGACCGCGCCTTTGCTTCAAGCGCCGATGCTTCCCCGAGCATCGCCCGAGCTTGTTCTTCCACGTCTCGCGAATGCGCAAGCACCCGCTCGAGGCTTTGGAGCTTCTGTTCAAGTTGCTGTATGCGCTCCGAAGCATCGCCCGACTTTGTATGACTCAAGTCTGACGCGACGATCAGGCGGCCGCTGATCTCACCCTTCTCATTGCGAAGGGGCGCTGCGGAGATGCTGACGGGCGTCATTGCATCATGGGCCCCCGATCTTAGATTCATCTGCGCATCAAACCGCGTCACGCTTTCACATGTCGCGATTTGCCGCCAAATCGGGTTCTCGGCATTGGTCAGCGATTCCGCCGGGCGGCCCAGATCGTCAGGTGTGAGACCGCGCCGATCCGCGGCTGCCGCGTTGAAGAAGCTCAAGTTGCCTTCGCGATCCAAGCCGATGACCATCTCCGGAAGCCCGGTCAGCATCGCTTCCGCGCGGCTGCCTCCTTCACTCGCGCGCCGCGCTTCGTCGCGAGCCAGTTGCGCCTCGGTAAGCGCCAGTTCTCGCGAGCCCAGGTTCGAGAGTGAAAGGGATAACTGACGGACCACCCGCTCTGCAAACTCGACCTCTTCGTGCTCCCATTCCCTGACGCGGTCACACTGATGAACATAGACGATCGCGCTTGTTTTGCCGTCGACTCTGATCGGAACTGCCAGCTCAGACACTACGTCGAGCTCGGCTGCCATCTCCGCGCCCATCAACGATAGCTCTTGAGAGCCGGCTATCGCTATCGCCTGCGTGCCCGCCGAGGACGCAACCTTGGCAACCAGCGTCTCCTCAAAAGTGGCTCCTAGAGCCGATTTTGCGGAAGGCTGCCGGTACTCTTGCCTGATCGGATCCGTTTGACCGAGATCGTTGAACTCGACCACCATAACGCGCGATGCCCCGAGCGCATGACCGAGCACTTCGACCACCGCTTCTTTGACCTCGTCGGGCGAGCGCAGTCGTTGAAGCGCCTCCGACAAACCGAGGTACGCGCTCTCGACTCTCAGCCGGTTACCTCGTGAGTCTGTGCTCTTGACCAGTTCGGAGATAACCGTCGCAGCCGATTCCAGTGCGCGCCGATCGCTCTCTGTCCACGAGCGCCGGGTGCCGCAATGAACTTCGATGACACCCAGGATGTCACTATCCGCCGCCAGCGCCGCGCCCAGATAGGCGACGATGCCGCTCTCGCGAGCTTCACGCGGGAAGATGCAGCGCGGATCGGCGGGAGCGTCTTCGATCGCGAGCGTCTCACCGCTCTGGGCTACTCCGCCGGCGAGTCCCTGCCCAATCGGCAACGGCAAGAACTCCGGCGACTTCAACCCATAAGCCGCGACCATCCTTACCATCGCGCCCGCTTCGTCGACCCGCCACAACGCCGCGCTGTCGCTGCCCATAAGCCTGGTCACCTCGCGGACGATTGCGTCGAGGGGCGACACCTCTTCCAGGCACGAAATGAGCGACCGCGAAAAGTCCGTAGTGCGCGACGCCCGCTCGTCGAAAGCTTCAATCGCCGCATCAGTGAGTTCAAGCTCGAGCGCCACCGCAAGCCGGTCCGTCAATCGGGCCAGTGACTCACGATACGGATCAAGCGCATCCGCCGGGGTACCCGCAGGAACCGACACAACGATCAGCCCGTTCCACTGAAATGGACCGTGCCACGGCACAAGCATCACGTCCTCGATACCTGGCCCGGCTGGCGGTTCATTGCCGCTCCCGACCCAAGTCTGACCTTGCTCAATGTGGTCGGCGTCCGCGCTCTCTTCTGGCTTCAGCGCGATTTGTTCATCCGAAGGTTCTTCGGCAACGTGGGACGTAGCAGCTTCCTTACCGCCGATCAGAGCAAGGTTCACGACTGCCGGTTGCGAATGTTTTGTCAGCAATGATGCAGGCACCGAATCCGGCAACGCCATTGAAAGCGACGGCGCCCACACTTCGCTCTCGCCGCTCACATCTACGAGGCTGGCTTCCGTCTCCTGTCCTGCATAAACAGCCAGCAAGCACATCGACAGATACTCGTGGAATAGGCCGGCAATATGCGAGACCATCTCGGCGGGCCGCCGAGAAACCGGTACGCGGTCGGCTGCCGCTGCAAACTGCCCTTCGCGTTCCATCTCTAACAGCCGGTCGCGCACTCGAGCCTCGCGCTCTCTTCTCTGTGCGCCCGACCGCGCAAACATAAAAGCCATGAGTCCAATAGCCAGGACCAAAACAACGACGGCAATCACTATCGTCGCCGAGCCCGTCTGAATCAGTAAGGATGGCATGTCTACTCTCGAACGAACTGCAAAGAGACCTATGGGGTAAGCGCAAGCCTGTTCCGCTCGTTGACGCTGGCGGCTCAGTTGTCGCTGAAGGGAGCGCGAAGAGTTTAGTCGGAAATGCCGGACTAGCGCAACGTGCAACCGCTAACGTTGCGCGGCTCATTCGCTTGCGCGCCCGCAACCCGAACTGTAGAATTCGTGCAGTTCCAATCAGACACCGTCATCGACAAGAATCTCAGGAGGATCTGCCATGGCTTTCAACGACTCTCTTCGGACTCGGGGCTCCCGAAATCAACGCACCCTCGCGAATAGACTCACGATAGCGCAAGCTCTCCGCGCGAAGGTGACGCGGTTGGCGCTCGCGGCGTTGTTGGTCTCTTTCGCGTTGACGGCCGCCGTACCGGCGAAGACTTCAGCCGAAGCAAAGGCCGAAAAGATCGCGCGATCGGTCACGATCTATCGAGACAGCTACGGCGTGCCGCACGTCTACGGGCCGACGGATGCGAGCTGCGTGTTCGGGTACATCTACGCGCAAGCCGAGGACAACTTCTGGCAGATCGAAGACAGCTACATCCGAGCGCTTGGCCGCGCGTCGGAAGTCTACGGCGACAGAACTCTCGCGGATGACATGCTGAACCGCGCGCTCGAGATTCCGAAACTGGCTAAAACCGAATACGATCGCGCGACCGGGCGCGAGCGCGAACTGAGCGATGCGCTCGCCGATGGGCTCAACTACTTTTTGGCTCGGAACCCGCAAGTAAAGCCGCGGCTGATCACGCGCTTCGAGCCGTGGTACTCGTACGCAGCCACGCGGTTCCTGATATATCAACAGTTCATCTACGGGAAGTCAGGCTTGAAGGTTGATGAAATAAAGACAGCCGTCGGGGCGCTCGACTCAGGCGGCGCGCCCGCGTCAACGACTGCTTCGCTGAACACTCCTGGCATTCCCCTCGGGGGTCTAGAAGAACCGGAAAGCGAGCCGGTGGTTGGCTCGAACATGTGGGCGGTGACGCCGTCGAGGAGCGCGAGTGGGCACGCGCTGTTGTTCATCAATCCGCATCAGCCGTTCTTCGGTCCCGGCCAGTGGTACGAAGGACACATTCACAGCGATGAAGGCTGGAACCTGAGCGGCGCGTCGTTCTTTGGCTCGCCTCATCCGACCATTGGGCACAACGAGTATCTCGGCTGGAGCCACACGGTCAATGACCCTGACATCGTCGATGTGTTTATCGAGAAGTTCGATGATGCCAAGAACCAACTCGCATATCGCTACGGCGACGGATACCGAGCGGCCACTGAATGGACCGACACGATCGGAGTGAAGACTGCAAAGGGCGTTGAGCCCAAGAGCTTCAAGTTCCGCAAGACTCATCACGGACCGATAGTGTCAGTGCGAGAGGGCAAGCCGCTCTCGATCAAGCTCGCGAAATTGGAAGACGGCGGCTCGGCCTATCAGCGGTACTTGATGGGGAAAGCGAAATCGCTGGCTGAGTTCAAAGCGGCGATCTCGGGGGGCGCGGTCCCTATGTTTAACGTGATGTACGCGGATCGCGACGGAAACATCTTCTACGCGTATAACGGCGCGGTGCCGCGTCGCTCGACTAAGTTCGATTGGTCGAAGCCCGTGGACGGCAGCAATCCCGAGGCCGAGTGGCAGGGCTACCACAGCTTCGACGAACTGCCGCAGTTGACCAACCCGAAGACCGGTTTTATGCAGAACTGCAACCAGACCCCTTTCACGACGACCACCGAAGGCAACCCGGTCAAGGAGAGCTTCCCGAGCTATATGACTCGCGAATCCGACAACGCGCGCGCTCGAATTTCACGAAGAATACTTTCGAGCCGCGAGAAGTTCACCTTCGACGATTGGGCTCGCGCGGGATTAGACACGACCGTGCTCGAGTCTGAAACTCAGATACCGCAGCTTGCCGAAGAATGGGAAAAGCTGAAAGAGAAAGATGCCGCCCGAGCGGCCAAGCTCGCCGACCCGATCGCCGAGTTGAAGTCGTGGAACCACGTCAGCACCATCGACTCAAAAGCGATGACGCTGTTTGCTCTCTGGTTCGAGCGAATGGGCAGGCTTCGCGCCCAGAAGGTCAGCGACGACTGGCTGAAGATTCGCGCGCTTGAAGAAGTAGCCGCCGATCTGAATCGCGACTTCGGCACGTGGCAGGTCGCGTGGGGCGAAGTGAATCGCTTACAGCGCATTCAATCCGGAGGCGAGCTTGAGAAGTTCAGCGACGAGCGTCCGAGCTTGCCTATCGCGGGCGCGCCCGGGCCAGTGGGCATCGTCAACAACTTCTACACGCGACCGGTTGACGGTCAGAAACGGCGCTACGGAGTGGCGGGCACATCGTTTGTGAGCGTAGTCGAATTCGGCCCGAAGGTTCAGGCCCGGTCATTGTTGGTGTTTGGTCAAAGCGCCGACCCGAAGTCGCCTTACCATTTTGACCAGGCTCAGCTTTACTCGAAGAAGGAGTTCAAACCCGCGTGGTTCACGCTGCCGGAGATCAAGGCTCATAGTAAGCGTGTGTATCATCCTGGTGACACAGAGCGTCGCAAAGCGGCGTGAGAAAGGGATAGCTTCGCTGCCCTCTTCGAACCTCTCGAAATCCTCGACGAAAGGATCCAGCCAGGGATCCGCCTTGCCAGCGACAAGGAACTCAATGCCCTCCAACGCATCGCGAAAAAGCTTGTTTCCGCTCTGCAGACCCGCTCGAATCATTCGAACATATCTGCGAGAGGGAGCGTCCATAAGCTCCGGGAATAAGATGGAGGAAATACCGGAAGACGTACTCCTGTTCTCCTCGGTCTGAAGACTCAAGCTTTCTCAAGAGAGTTGCGATGAGTTCGTCTTTAAGAACAAAATGAGATGCGATTCCTTCCGCCCATGTTCCAAGTCCTCCTGCCTTGCATCGCTTGGTAGATGGGTCGTACCGACCATTCTTTATCTGGCCCGCAGGCCAATATCAGGCGGCTTGGTCATTCATCTCGCTCGGGTGAACCGACAGATACTCTCTGACCTCAAGATTCATTCGGTCTATTTCGGCCAGATAGCCGCCCGCTGACGACCGATAATTGTGTGGATTGGTCTCAACCACGCGCAGTCTCTCCACTTGGTCCTGAAAGTACCGGATGCGTTCCTTCGTTGCTTCGAGTTCATCATTGTTCCGAATCATCGCTGATCACCTCAACTATTCCACGCAGCGTTTTGCCGCGTTTGGGAACCGCGATGGACGCTGCGTCGAGCCCGCGTAGCGGGCGGCAGATGGTCTCGCTTCGAAGGCCGCGGCACACTGTTACCAATTGCGTGATTGCTGCCCGAATCACCGCTGTCGCCCGCGTACGCGGGCTCGTGAGATCCCAGCGACGCCGACCCAGGGCTGCGCGGACTTGCCCTGGGCTACACGCTTTCGCCCGCTACGCGGGCTTCTCTTACCGGATTCATTTGCACCTTCGCCTTCCCCTCACGCTACCGCCGTGTAGCCGAGCACGATGTCGAACTTCGCGGCAAGCTCGCCGATGCGCGACGTCTCGATCGGAGTGAAGTCAACAATAACCGACTCGCGAGCCTTCGCGTCCTTAATTCCCTTCAGCACAAAGTCAGCCGCGTTTCCCGGGTGCCCTTTGATGTAGCACTGAGTCGTGAACTTTTCGTGGCCCTTAACCTTGACCATGAAGTGAATATGTGGAGCCTGACGGCCGGGATATAGCACCGGCTTGATCGTGCGGAAGTGATACTTGCCGGTCGAGCTGGTCTCGTAACGGCCGAAGCCCTGGAAGTTCGGATCTCGCTTGGGGTAGTTGTCGCTCTTGGTGTGGAGATACGAGCCGTTGTTGTCCACCTGCCAGATTTCAACCTCGGCGTTCCTGATTGGGTCGCCACGGCGGTCGAGGATTCGCCCGGCTAACTGCGTGATCACTCCAACGGCCGGCGTGATCGAATCGTTGATGATCAGCAAGTCGTTATCTTTATCAAGCGGCATCTTGTCCGGATAAAACGGCCCCTCGGTTTGCGCAGGCGTTTGCGTCAAGTGCTCGGCAAAGACGCCCGGCGCAAAGAAAGCAGCGGTCCCCAATGCCCCAACTGCGGCGCTGCCCAAAAAAGTCCGTCGTGAGAAGTTGTTCTTATTCATGTTCTGTGTCTCCTAGGTTATCGACCAATATGCTCTACCTTTTTGAAGCGTCATCTTGTGAAACCCTCGCTCTTTCCAATACATCGAGAGGTTCAAACCGTCGGCGTTTGTCCTGCCACCTTGTCGTCGCGGCGCTTTAAGGACATTCCGCAGCTTTGGCACTTCTTAATAAACAGCATCCATCGCGGTTACGCAAGACGGACGGCCTCGCTCACCTGAGAGTACGTTGCGATATGCTGAGATGCGGCGTCGCGTTGAAGCTGAACAGGCGCAGCTCGCCATTGCGCGCTCTCATGACCGACACGCTGGTGTTGTAGATGACGCCTAAAATGCTCAACAGCTTTTCGTCGCTCAACCCCAGCGCGGCTCCGGCAGTTATCGCGATGGGTGTCGCAGAAGTGAAAATGGCAATCGCCTTCTCCGTATGATGGTTCGACGATATGTCTCCTGCACAAGTATGAATCCTGGATCGAAATGAAGACCAGGCTTCTCCGGCATAATCGGGATAACGATTCTCCATCCAGGCTCGTACTACTGCCTGGTCGCAGCGGCCCACGGCGCCTCCGGTCGTGTGGGGATCGCGAGAGATCGCTTGCTGCATCTCTTCAATGTCGCGCGCAAAGTCAGCGTCATCCTTCATCATTCGTTTCGCGATCGCCCGGTACACCGATATCAGGCTGAACTCGTTCCAGCGTTCGTCGGTGATCACCTCGGGCGCCTCCAGTCCTGCGCGCGTCAGCACCTCGCAAGCGATCTGCGCCGTCTCACGCTGGCGGCGCATTCCACCCGAATAGACCGCCCCAAGCTCGACGCCCTGGGCCAGGAAGTGCTCACCGAGCAACCGCGCTTGCTGCTGACCCGGCTCGGACAGCACGTCGTAGTTGTCGCGCGATCCAGCCTGCGCGTGACGTATGAAATAGATGTAGCTCAACCAATCCCCCTCGGTGATTTTGGATTGTGGATTTTAGATTTGGATTGCGGGGACCAAGTCGAGCGATCAACCCTGGGACAATCAAAAATCTAAAATCCGAAATCCTCAGATTCCCGATTCTTCCGCCAGATCCGACGCCGCCCGCGCCAGGCCATTCACACGCCGATCGAACTGCTTAAACCGCTCATCGTGGGTCTGACCCTTTACGAAACGGAAGTAGATCTGCTGCAGCACGACTGCCGTTTTGAACAGCGCAAACACTTCGTAGAACGCGATGCCCGAAAGATCACGACCTGTCTTTTGGGCATAGCGCTCGATGATCTCTTGCCTGGTGATCCAGCCGGGCTCGGTCGTCACAGGACTTATCGATTCGCGGCGCGCCTCGGGGTCGCCCTTCATGGCCCAGTAGCACAGGAAGATTCCAACGTCGATCAGCGGATCGCCAACCGTGCACATCTCCCAATCCAGCACCGCAACAACGCGAGCCGGGTCCCGAGGATCAAGCATCGTGTTGTCGAGCTTGAAATCGTTGTGCACGAGCGTTGCCGGTCGTCCCGCTTCGCGATCAGGCTCGAGCGGAATGCGGGTGGTGAGCCATTGAATCACCTCCTCAATATCCGGCAGCTCGTTTGTCTTCGAGCGGTGCCATCGTTCGGTCCAGCCTTTTACTTGGCGGGTGACGAAGCCGACAGGCTTGCCGATATTAACCAGGTTTGACGAATAGATATCGACTGCGTGCAACATCGCAAGCGTATCGATCATGCCTTCGCTCACCCGCCGGCGCAGCCCGAGATCACCGCCAATCTCTTTGGGTATATCGCGGCGAATGACCAGACCTCGCCTTCGCTCCATCACATAGAAGGGCACGCCGATAATTGAGGTGTCTTCGCAGAGCAAGTAAGGCCGTGGCGCGAGCGGAAACAGCGGATGAACGGCCCCGAGCAGTCGGTACTCACGAGGCATGTCGTGTGCCGTCGGCGCGACCGGGCCGAACGGAGGCCGCCGCAAAACAAATTCGTGCCCGCCAAGCCTCACCAGATAAGTCAGGTTCGAGTGCCCCCCGGGAAACTGCTCGACTTCTATGCGCGCGTGATCGTTGGGCTCGCCCGGAAGCAGCTCCGATAGGTGCGCACGCAAGTATCCCTCGAGCGCTTGGAGGTCGAGTTCTTCACCGGGCCTGATCGGCGCGGTGTCGCCGTTCTCTGTAATCGTGTCGGATTGCATCGATGTAGTCAGCGAATATTATGCGGTGAACCTTCTGAATTCAAGGTGAGGTGGCATAGCCCTTAGCCCGGGCAACGCGGGCCAAATTGAAAATTGAAAATTGGCTGGCGTGATGCTGTCGCGCGCACTTCTCAATTTTCATTTTTCAATTTTCAATTCTCAATTTTCAATCTTCTTCTGAATTCCAAACTCGTGACCCGGACTGAAGGCCGGGCAACTAGAAACCCGAGCTACACAAAATCCGAGTTACGGTTGAAACTCACGTAACCTTCATGCTATCGTCGCGGCCCGATACGATGTCCTGGCCTCAGGTGCCCGAGACTTATGCGAAAAACCGGTTTTCTTCTTTTTCTCCTCGTAACACTTCATGCGCGAGCGTTCGCCACATGGTCGGTCATCGCCGTAGATCGAAAGACAGGGCAAGTGGTCATCGCATCCGCCACCTGCGTTCCTCAACAAGCGTTCGCCGGTTTCCCGGCAAAAGGATTGAAAGACGTTCAAGCCATCATCCTTCCCGGCATTGGCGTTGCCGCCGCCCAGGCTAATGTGGATCGAACTCGCCGGCTTCAGAAGCTGATCGCTAATGAGCTGAACCGCGGCACTGATCCCGCTCGTATCATAGATATGCTGAAGGCCGACGATCAGAATCATCCCTCGCGTCAGTATGGCATCGTCGATCTTAAGGGACGCTCGGGGGGTTATTCGGGAGCGAGCAACGGCAAGCAATCGCTCGACCGGCAGGGCAGAGTCGAAGGCGCCGAGGTTTACTTTTCTATCCAGGGAAACATTCTTACGCAAGACGATGTTGTCGAAGAGGCGGTCAAGGCTTTCAAGCAGGCCCGAGGAACGCTTGCGGATCGCGTGATGGCTGCGATGGAAGCGGCGGACGCTCGCGGCGGAGACCGGCGCTGCAACTGCGGCACCCCGCCCGACCCTCCTGCTTCATGCGATAACAAGACGGCTCACGTCGCTTATCTTGTCGTCGCCAACAAGAATGATAAGATAGGCGAGGGGCTCAACGACGGAAACTACTTCGTCGAGATTCAGGTGACGGATCAGGACATCAAACCCCACGAGAACGACAATCCAGTCAAGACTCTGCGAATGCGCTACGATCGTTGGGTCAAGGAGCGCCCCCGGCGCGGGCGTTAGAAATCACTGAGGGACCTTATGTCAGCCACCGTGTTGCTAGCCGAGGACGACAAACCCAGCCGCGATATCTATCACGCGGTTCTGGACGCCGAAGGCTATCACGTCATCGATGCCGCCGATGGAAACGCGGCGCTCGTCGTGCTCAACAGCGAAGCGGTGGACCTCTTGCTCACCGACATAATGATGCCCGGCATGACCGGGATCGAGTTGCTCGAACGTGCCAGGAAGATCTACCCCGACTTGCGAGCGATCGTCATGACCGGGCACAAGACAAGTGAGACGGTAATCGGCGCGTTGCGTAATCGCGCCTGTGAGTTTCTGTCAAAGCCTTTCCATACCGAGGAGCTTGTCGAAGCAGTCAGATCGGTGATGAGCAGGGAGATCGGCTGTCAGATCGAAGTCATCTCCGACAGGCCCGATTGGATCGAACTGCGCGTACCCTGCGACCTGAACGCAGTGGAACCGATCCAAAAATTCCTCGGGCATCTTCACGACCACATCCCGAAGGAGACTCGCGACGCCGTAGGTGCGGTATTCCGTGAATTGCTCAACAACGCGATCGAGCACGGGGGCAAGTGCGACCCTTCGAAGCGGGTCGATATCAAGTTCATCAACCTGAAGCGCGCGATACTCTATTCGATCAAAGACCCAGGCGAGGGCTTCAACATCGAAGAGATCGCGCACGCCGCATTCGCCAATCCTCCGGACCAACCGACTAAGCACATGGAAGTGCGCCAGGAGCTGGGCCTGCGGCCGGGCGGATTTGGAATCATGCTGGCCTCGCAGGTCATCGACGAACTTGTCTACAACGAAAAACACAATGAGTTGATATTCGTTAAGTACGTTGACGAAAAGCCGCAGAGCTGAGTCCTTCACGCTCGAACTTACCAGCAACACTCAATGTTGATCCTCAGCGAATCAGACCTCCGCGCCGTTCTCTCGATGCGCGAAGTAATCGAAGCCGTTGAAGCAGGCTTTCGCGCGTTGGCCGGCGGCACGGCTTACGCGCCCGAGCGCCTTCGACTCGATGTGCCGGCGCATAAAGGCGTGCTGCTCGAGATGCCCGCATATCTGGGCTCCATCGATACCGCGGAAGGCAGCACGCTCGGCACCAAGATTGTCTCGGTCTTTGAGCAAAACGCGAAGCGCGGCTTGGACACCATTCAATCCGTTTACTTGCTGCTCGACAGCGAGACCGGCGTTCCGCTTGCGCTGATGGAAGGGCGACTCATTACCGCGATTCGCACCGCCGCCACTTCGGCGGTCGCAACGAAATTCATGGCGAGGCCAGGATCAAGGCGTTTGGCCGTCTTCGGCGCAGGCGTGCAGGCGGAGGCTCATATAAGAGCAATGATCGAGGTGGCGGAAATAGACCGCGTGATGATTGCATCTCGCTCGGCTGATAAGGCCGGCGCGCTCGGTGATCGCGTCCGGTCGGCCCATCATCTTCCGTGTGAACTTGTATCCGCGGAGCAAGCTGCCGCGACGGCTGATTTGATCTGTACCTGCACCTCGTCGCCCGTGCCGTTGTTCGACGGCAAGCTTCTGAACCCTGGTACTCACATCAACGCGATCGGCGCATACACTCCTACGACTCGCGAGTTGGACACTGAAACGGTGGGGCGCGCGCGAGTGATCGTCGACGCGGAGTCCGCGGCGGGACGCGAAGCCGGCGATATACTGATTCCAATGTCGCAAGGCGCGATCAACTCCGGTCACATAAAAGGAACTCTGGCAGACATTGTTTCAGGCAAGGTAGCCGGGCGTGAGTCACCGTCGGAAATCACCCTATTCAAATCCTGTGGCCTTGCGATTGAGGATTTGGTTACAGCAAGACTTGCGTATACGAGAGCGACTGCCGGAGACATCGGCACAAGGGTGAATCTGTAGATTGCGCACCTGCCTTTGTTCATCCAATTCTTCTCTTATCCAGCCACTCGGTCACGCGCGCGAACACTTCCAGCTTCTCCGGCTCGTTGAACAGCTCGTGATAGAAGCCCGGATATATCACCAACTCTTTGTCAGAAGATCCGATACGTTCAAACAGTCGCTTCGTTGCGTCGACGCTCGCGAGCTTGTCTTCGCTACCGTGCATCACCAGCAACGGCGTGGTCATCTGAGAAGCCCGCTCGGCCACCTCTTGCATAGCTCGTGTGGCTTCGGAGAACCACTTTGCGCTCACCTTGCGATTGACCAGCGGGTCCGCGGCATAGGCGCGCCCAACCTCAGGGTCGCGGCTTAGATTCGCGGGATTTATTTCGTTGTCCAATCGCATTCGCGGGGCCATCCGGGCGCCTACTCTCGCGATCATGAGCTTAAAAGCAGGGACCGGGACCGCAACTTCAATCAGCGGAGCAGAGATTATCGCCCCGGCTAGCGTACCGCTCTTTCGCTCCGCGTATCTCAACGCGATCAGCCCGCCCATACTGTGGCCGATAAGGAACAGCGGCCGTGACTCGCCGCGCGAGCGCACGGAGGCGATCATTCTATCGAGGTCATCATCGTACTCATTGAAGCTTTCAACGTGCCCCGGTAATCCGTCGGAAAGTCCGTGCCCGCGGTGATCGTAGCCGGTCACCGAATAGTGGTGAGCGACGAGGTGGTCGGTCAGCGCGCCATACCTGCCGCTGTGCTCGCCGAACCCGTGAGAGATGAGTATCTCACCGCGCGCATTTGCAACCTCGCGCCTTCGCAGATAGAGGCGTAACCCGTCACTGGTCGTAACTGTCTCTTCGATGTAGGTCATTGAACTACCTCTGTCAGAGCTTGCGATTGAAGTGGTCCGCCTCGATGTTGACTGTGATTGTGCGCCTGGGCTGGGAGTTTGTCTACGTTTGCGAGCTCGCAGGCGCCTTCGGAAATACTCGCGGCTGCAATCCGAATCGTGATTGGCTCGCGTAATGAAGTTTGACGCCAGACTGTTTGTCAGGGAATATTCGGGCTTCGATACCAATTTCAGGAGAAACGAATGAACGGCCTTTTAGGAACAGGTGCGACTCTTAGCGCGGACTTGAACCTGATTGTCCAGATAACCATGGGCCTCGCGCTCCTTGCTGGAATGTTTCTTGCCAAACGCAAAAAGTTTCGCGCGCACAAGTACTGTCAGTCATCGGTCATGCTTCTGAACCTGGTGATGATCTTCCTGATTATGGCTCCATCCTTTCATAAGCAGGTGGAGCCGCAGGTGCCCGGCGGCCTGAAAGAGTCTTACTACCTGGTGCCCAATGTGCACGCAATCCTGGGCACGATAGCTGAAGTGCTCGGGATCTACATTGTGCTGGTCGCGGCAACCAGGCTTGTGCCTAGGAAGCTTCGCTTCAAACGCTACAAACCGTGGATGCGGACCGAGCTTGCGCTGTGGTGGCTCGTAATACTAATCGGCATCGGCACTTATTACCTCTGGTACATCGCGCCAGCATCCAGCGCTCAGCCTGCGAATGTAACTTCCTCAGCCGCAGCCCCGGAAAAAGTTGCCGTAAAGATTTCAAACTTCAAGTTCGAACCCAAAGAGCTGACCGTCAAGGCCGGAACAACCGTCGAGTGGACCGACGAACAGGGCCGCCACACGGTCGAGGCCGACGATGGCTCGTTTAAGTCTGACACGCTCGCAGCCGGCGGGCAGTTCGCGCACAAATTCGACACGCCCGGCGTGTATCCCTATTACTGCAGCTTTCACGGCGACACGCACGGTGTAGACATGGCCGGAGTCGTAACTGTGACGCCTCGCGAAAAGTAAACTCAAAGAAGGAGAAACTCATGCGAAAACTCTCATTGATCATTTCGATCGCGGCAATAGCTTCTGCAGTTGCCATAGTCTCCTCGGCGGGACCCAAAACCGCTGCGAGCCGAACCGTTGTCACGACCGAAGGGAAAGTCACGGTCAAGATAAGCAGTTTCAAGTTTGATCCCAAAGTGCTGACCGTAGCCCCCGGTACTACCGTCGAGTGGGTCAACGAAGGCGGCCGGCACTCGGTCGTAGCCGACGACGGCTCGTTCAAATCGGAAGCGCTCAAACAAGGAGACAAGTTCGAGCACAAGTTCGATAAGGCGGGCACGTTCGCCTATCACTGCGAATTTCACGGCGAAAAAGGCGGCAAAGATATGGCGGGCAAGATTGTCGTAAAAGCCGGACAAAAGAGGTAAAACCTTTCCGCCACCTTCAAACTTCCTGAAAGCTGTGCTTCACCGTGAAGACAACCGCAGAAGTGGTCATAATCGGCGGCGGGTGCATGGGCGCGAGCGTCGCTTACTATCTCACGCGCAATGGGCTTCACGATGTCGTGCTTGTAGAGCGTCAGCCGATGCTTGGGATGGGCTCGACTGGGCGCAACGCGGGCGGCGTCCGTCATCAGTTTTCAAACGAAGCAAACGTCAGGCTTTCAATCGAATCAATCCGGCTGTTCGAGCACTTCGCCGAAGAAGTCGGCACCGAGATCGACTTTCATCAAGACGGCTATCTGTTTCTTCTGACGCGCGAGAACGACCTCGATGCCTTTCGCGAAAGCATCGAGATGCAGCGCCGCCTCGGCGTTGAAGTCGAAGTCGTTTCGCCCGGTGATGCACAGAAGCTCGCACCCGGGCTTGAGGTCGACGGCGTGACCGGAGCGACCTTCTGCGCGCGCGACGGGATAGCCGACCCTAACGGCGTGACTATGGGGTTTGCGCGGGCCGCTCAAGCCGCAGGCGCCGAGATCTATCGCGAAACTGAAGTGACTGACATCAAAACCGAAGCAGGTCAGATCACCGCGGTCGAAACGACAAGAGGCCGGATATCAACTTTCAGAATCGTTAACGCGGCTGGGCCTTATGCGCGCGACATCGGCAAGATGGTGGGCCTCGATGTGCCGGTGCGTCCGTTTCGGCGGCATATTTTCATCACCGAACCGATCGCCCCGGGCTCCGCGCCAGCGTCGCGAATCATGGTGATAGATTTCGAGACTACGTTCTACTTTCATCGCGAGGGCGCGGGGATTCTGTTTGGCATGTCAGATCCGAGTGAACCTTCGAGTTACGACACGACGGTGAGCTGGGAGTTCCTTGAAAAGGTCACTCGAACGGCAGTCAGTCGACTGCCCGTCCTCGCAGACGCCGGCATCGCGCACGCGTGGGCCGGGCTCTATGAAATGACGCCCGACGCAATGCCGATCATCGGTCCCGCCAGTGAAGTCGAAGGCTGCTTCATGATCACGGGCTTCAGCGGGCACGGGTTTCAACACTCGCCGGCGGCCGGCCGCATTCTTGCAGAACTAATCGTACAAGGGGACGCTCGAGAGACAGACATCACGCCGTTCTCGTTCGATCGTTTTTCGCGAGGCGCAACCGATCGAGAAGCCAACGTTGTGTGAGGCCCGCGCTCGACGAGATCTCTGACGTCATAATCCCAGCTTGTAGACTTTTGTGAAGTGGCGAGACTTGGCCGCATAAAATGCGGCTATCGCTAACACGCCGCCTGCCAGAAGGTCAACGATGTAGTGTTGATTCAAGAGCACCGTTGCCATCCACATCGCAGTCCCGTACACCGCGAGGCCGGTTAGTGTTTTGAGGCTTCTGTTCTTCCAACCGAGCAACAACAAGAGCACCGGATAGGCGCCGTGCAGCGATGGCACAGCCGCGAACCACTGAGACGCGTTCCCGATCATTCCGCAAATCAACCTCCCGTGCATCGCTGCTGCAATGTTCGCCTGGGCGACAAGTTCGGCGGTTGGTTGCGCCTTGCCGTTCAGAGTTACCCACCACGGTGGCGCGACCGGCAACAACAGGTACACAACAATAGCGGCGAAGTTCAACAGCGTGAACGCACGGATGTGCTGAAGAAATGCTGCGCGGTATCGCTCTCGAGAAGCACCCAACGCCCACAACGACAGGATGACCAGCGGCGCGACAAAAAGATGTGAGAAGTAGATGACCTGTGCCGCCCATTCAATGGTCACCGCGAATGCCCCGGAGTGCGCTCCGAGCCACGCATGCGCCGCGTGCGCGGGCACGGCGCCTCTTGCGGCCCAGCCAAAGGCCCACCGTTCGATCTCGAAGGGATGGCCGACGGCTACCCGGGCATAGAGCAGCGGTTGAATCAATCGCAGCCGGTCGTACACGAGCCAGAAGGCAAACAGGGGCGCCCAATCCATGAACCACCTTCGCCCGCGTTCGGATGAGATCAATGCGGCGGGTAGAGCAAGGAGCATGAACCAGTGGTAAGCTCGAACGCTGTTGGTGGCCACACCCAGCGCGAGATAGGCGCAGACCCCGAGGCAAACGGCTATCTGCCAGGACTGTACGCGATCCTTGAAAAGAGTATTCGATGACAAGCTCGCTCCACCGGCTCAGGGTTAGACTAAGGCCGGCTACTCAAAGGGCGAGCGGCGTACCACGCATGCATGTGCAAGAAATCGCTCTCTGGCACGCTGAATAGCCGGATCGAACCGAAGAGTGCGTCAGCTTCACACGACACATGGAGAATTCTCGCTGCACCTGATCAACTCCGTTCGCTCGGATTCTGTAAGCGATTTGAGTTTGCCGAAGTCATGCGTTAAAAGGTGACCATATGCCAAACATCTACGGAGTGCTGCCGGTGCTCGAAGCGCTGAAAGCCGGCGGGCGTCGCATAGATCGCATAGTCATAGCGGAAGGGGTGCGAGACGCCAGGCTGCGCGAGGTGATGGAAGCCGCTCGCCGCGCCCGCGTTCCGATTCGCCGTGAGCCGCGAGTGTCGCTGGACCGGCTAACTCGCAACGCGAATCACCAGGGCGTCATCGCAATCACCACGGCCGCCACCTACTCTGATGGAGACGAACTGTTGGACCGAATCTCGCCCGGGACTGTTTTTATTCTACTCGATGGAATTGAAGACCCTCGCAACCTCGGCGCAATCATCCGGACAGCGGAGTGCGGTGGAGCGAGCGCGGTTATCGTAACCGAACGCCGAGCCGCCCACGTCACCGATGCTGTTGCGAAAACTTCAGCGGGCGCCGTCGAGCACCTGCCGGTCGCTCGGGTGACCAACCTGGCTTCATTCATCGAAGACTTGAAACGGCGCAACGTCTGGGTTGTGGGTGTGGAAGCCTCAGGCCAGATGGCTTACACGGATTTCGACTACTCGGGAGCGCTTGCTCTGGTGTTTGGCGGCGAAGGCCAGGGCCTTCATCGGCTGGTGCGCGAACGTTGTGATGCGGTGGTGTCAATTCCGATGCGCGGCAAGGTGACTTCGCTGAACGTGTCGGTAGCCGTGGGTATCGTTTTGTTTGAAGCACTCAGGCAGCGCTTCAAGAAGTAGTTGGTTTGCGCTTTCGCGGGCATACACCACACCTTGCCCTTGTTCGGTCCGAGCTAACGTCCGAGAGCCGACGGATCGACCCGGCTCACACGAGCGGTTCTTCAACCACGAAAGAGCAATCCGTTGTCGCACTTTAAGGCTGGTTTGAAGGGCGTGGGACCGCTACGTTCCCACAAACAGGCCGCGTGCTCAATGTCGAGTGGAACCGTAGCCTTCTCCACACTTCTAGAGCATTCCGGTTGTCGCTGTACGTTCACTTAATCACCCGACCGCATCGGTCACGCCCGCCGAGGCGATCTAGCTCGCGATCACATGCTCGACGAGGGTTCTGCGAGCCGTGATCGAGACTGCGGATTTTTCTCGACAGACAATCATCCTGACCAGCGATCACGGGAACATCGAAGACCTCTCTACTCGTAGCCACAAGCTCAAATCCGGTAGCTACGCTCGCATCTGGTCCCTCCCGCGAGCTCATTGCCTCGCGAGTGCGATCTCTCACGCACACACTCCTGCGATACTGGAGGCGCTAACAGCCTGATGCCATTGACTTGGGCTTACACAACCGCTTGAGCGAGTTTCTCTTATTCCGGCTCGCATGGCGGGTTCGGACACATCGGCGGTGGATCGCTCGGATTGGGCAGCCACAACTCACCCCGGCGTGTCTGAAACGAATCGCCAAAGTACTTCGGCACCGTGGACTCGTCTGCATTTATTTTGATCTCGATACTCTGCTTCGCATTCGCCTCCTTGGTCGACCAAAACGGCGTACCGTCTCTTAGGAACTCGATCGATTCGCCTTCTTCCAGCGAATATCTCACAACAATGTCGTGCATGATAGGCTTCTTGAGCTCTTTGGGCGCGACCCTTGTCTGGAGTACGGGCCTTCCCTTTGCGCGCTTCGTATGTTTCTTGAAAACGCGCCCGAGCCGCGTGTCCTTGGACGAAAACTGGCCGGTTCTCAAGAGGACTATGCAGTCAAAGGTCTTTGAGTTAACCGGAACATGCTCGCCGTACAGATCCTTCAACTCAAGTAGCCGGCGGTGAAACGTCTTCGGGAATGTTACCCTCCCCTTCTTGGCGGTTCCATTTTCGTTAACGTGACGCACCTCGATCTTGCAATTGCTGCCAAGCTTTCGAAGCGCAGGAAAGTCCTTCTCCTTACCGTCAACGCGAACAGTGAAATCAGCCCAGGACTTGTCACATTGAAACAACCCTATTTGAGAGTAGGTTTGTTTCTTGTCGTTCAGCGGCAAGAAGCACCCGCTATCCAAAATCAGCTTCGCTCGTTTAGGCATACATTCTCTCCTTTCTCGATTATCGGTCTTAGATCAAACTGCGAATGAGGATTCACGAGATGCATTTGTGGGGGAGGCATTTAGAACCTGTTGATTGCCGATCCCCTCTTATATGTCTGCTGTTAACAATTCGTGTCGAAGCGATCAATTGTCGCTTCCGATGGCGATGAACGGCGCCCAGTAGAACGGATGTTGGAAGCGCTCGTCTTCGGCCAACTTGATTTGGGCATGGCGCAACGCGTCTCCGACGTCCATACTGCCCGATGTTCTATTCTTGTGGAATTCGATCATGAGAGGGGCAGTCGCTTCCGAGTCGATAGACCAAAGGCTTGCCACGACCATTGGGACCTGCAGCGCCAAGAAAGGGCGAACAAGACTGACGATTCCCTCGCCTCGATAGTATTGTCCCAATGCACTTTGACAGGCGGACAACACGACCAGTCGCGTTCGCGGCAAACTGATTCCGTAGATCTCGTTGAGGTACAACAATCCCTCGTCGCCCGACCCATCACCACCTCGCGACCCTTGAGACGCCGAACCATCCCCGGCGAGAACCAGCGCCGCCAGCCACGGCGACTTCTCGTCCACGAGTACATGCACTGCCAGGTGGACTATCTCGACGTTGAGCGCCTCTTTAACCCTCTTCTTGCTCGCAGAAGCGGAGTTAAGAAACACGCTGCCAGGGTAGAACTTCGCAATCTCAGCCGCTTCAAGGTCAGCATCCGTCAACGTCTCCAGGGTAGGGAACCTCTCACGATCGAATTTGGGATTGCCAACCGCCAGAGCGCGCTCGTTCCCGCTTGTCCCTTTTAATCGGCGTTCCTCAATGCAATGCGCCAACACAGTGGCCGACGGCGCGTAAGTAACGTTGTAGTGCTTGACGAGAAACTGGCCGGACCTGTCAATGAGTGCGGCAAACGGGAGAAAGTGAAGGGCCTTATCCGGCACTATGCACAGCCTCTTGCCGTCGGAGAGCTGTGCGCCGATTGGCTCGATCAGATACTCGTACAACTGTTTCGCCTTCCCCGAGAGCTCATCGAGCGAACTCCTACTCTTCAGTCCGGAGACATATTCCTGCACAAGCCGGTCGATAATCTCAGTCGTGGCGAATGACTCTACGACGTCGAATCGTGATCGCGTGATCGTGAAGATGTAAGTCCGCTCATCAGTGACCGAGTAAGTCACCAGCCGAAGATCGCCAGGCAATTCAGCCTGAATCTGTTGAAGCCTGAGTGGCGTAGCGGTTCTCCCAGATGCTGACCGTGCACCTTTCACAGGTGCGCTTTCATCCAGCAGCGTGCGAGCACGCGACGCTTCAGAGAAGTCGAACGCCTGCTCCTTGCGGCCTAAGGCATCCAGGCTTAGCGCAACTAGCTCATCGAATACTCCCTGGCGCGCATCGAGAAACCTGCTGCGATTGTCGCGTTCAACTATGTTCGTGCGGTACCTCTCCAGCAATGTCACCGCGCGCTCGAGATCAGCCCGACCTTTGCTGAATTCCCCCGCTTCAACATACGTCTTTGCCCGGCCGCGCAGAACTTCCAGCAATGGGATCTCTTTCCCTTCGCTCCGCTCGATGATCGCCTCCGCCCTCGAATAGAATTCGAGCGAGCGCGATGCATCGCCAATCTTGCGGGCCATTTCACCAGCTAACGTCAGCACGACGCTTTCCGTGTAATCCCGCTCCTTGGCATCAACTTTGGATAAGTAATCGAACGCGCGATTCAGTTCGGCTTCAGCGGGATCAACCTGGTTCAACCGCGAGTGCTCGACGGCGATGAACGCCGAGGCCTGTGCCGCGCGCTTATTGTCGTTCACCAACTCAGAAACGCTGAGCGACTGCCTGGCATAAAGCGAGGCAAGTTCATGGTCGCCCCGGCGCCGGTAAAGGTCGCCAATATTCAAGTAGTTGCTCGCAACCTCTTTGCGGGTTGGCATACTTTCAAGAAAGCGTTTCGTTGATTCGCGAAGGCAGGAAAGTCCCTTATCGATATCCCCAAGATTATTGTAGGCGTCCGACAGGTACTGGAACGCGTACGCCTCGATCGGCATCCCGCGCACGGGAAGCCTGGCCTGGTCAACCGACTTGATCGCGAGAGAGTCTTGACCGAGTCTCGAGTACAGAATGCCTAGCAGCATCAACTCCTGGGCCTGCCGATAGGGCCAGGTGTGCTTTTGCGCAATGTTGAGCGCTTCCTTCGAGGCTGCCACGGCGGATGCCAATTGACTCGCGCTATAGTGACAAGATGCCAAGTAATGGATTGAGAAGTATTCAAAGACAATGTTGCCGCGGGTGGCGAACTCCCTCCGTAGCAGGTCGAACGAGTTCTGCGCGGCAGAAGGGCTTTGATACGCCAGCTTTCCTGCCTCGGTGTAATCGGAGATCAGTCTCAACTCAGCACGCCATTCCGCTTCGGGCAGACTGCGCAAGTAGCGTCCGAGATCGGCGATTGAGGCGTCTTGCTTCGCTTCAGCCAGACGCTCGCCGATCAACTCAATCAAGAACAACGCCTGTTGAGCCTGTTGTAGACGCCCTTCTACAAGGTCCTTCAAGTATTCTCGGGGCAGCCTCTCTGAAGCGTGCTTTATCATCACCTGAAGGTTGTGATCTGCGAATCGCTTTGCCTCCTCAATGCTCTTAGCAGCAATCTGCGCATCGAATGCGGCGATGATGTCAGCTTCGCGTTTCTGGGGTGCTAGCGGAGATGATACTTCCTGAAGCCGCCGCCTTCCTTCATCCTGCCAGCCACTGTCGTGCTCAACCTCCACGAAGCGGCCATATTCGACGGCTGCTGCGTCGCGCAGCAGCAGGCGCTCGTAGCACAATGCGCGATTGAACAGCGCCTCTGGCATATCGGTCCGGCGCCTCAGCGCGTCGTCGAACTCTTCGATCGCATCCTCGAGCTTGCCCTGTTGAATCAAGCAGACACCCAGGTCGTTGTGCGCTTCATCGCTGTCGGGTTCGCTGGCAACCGCGCGCCGAAGACACTTGAGCGCCTCGGGCAGTTTTTCAGCTTCGCTCAGCAACAGCAATCGCGCGTACGCAAGCTGCGATCGAGGCTCACCTTTCGCTGCCGCGTTCGTGATCAAGTCGCGCGCCCGTTCCACCTCCGATGACTTGATGTCGGAAGCGTCGCCAACCGACGGTCTGAACTCACCGCCCTTGAACCCACCCGACAGGCGAGGCTCGATCAAACGTCGCTTGCTAAAAGCCTCGACTAGCGCGCGTGTGCCGCGCTCGACGGGTGAGGCGCGCCTCTTGTATGCGATCACAATCGCGACGATCAGAACAACAATCAACGCCAGGATGACCGCCAACAGCCTCCACGATATGAACGCAGCGCGGCGGTTGTGTGGTTCATTCTCGAGTGTTTCTTCGATAGCCGCCATCGTTAGGAATCCTTGGCTTGTGTGGGAGTCTTGTATATCACACCTGGCGCGGTGAATGAATCGATTTTTGATGAAATGGATTGCGCAGCAGCGGCGGGCCCTGGAAGCCTGAAAAGCCTCAGGTTGACACCCACTGCATCCGTGAATTACGGTGTGTGTCTGTTGTAACGAGAGGCCGATGGCTAATAACAAGAACAGATATCTTGCTCGGATTATCGTTGTTTTACTCTTCGTCCTGACCCTTCTTCCGCCGCCGGGCGAGGCGCAACGGCAAACATCGCCGCGCGCCGGCGCCTCGCGGTCCGCCACATCGACGAAGACGAAGCTTGTTCTGGTGATTGTAGTAGACCAGTTTCGCTACGATTTTCTCCAACGCTTCGGCGATCTATTCGGCAGCGGCGGGTTCAGTCGCTTGATGAATGAAGGCGCGCTCTTCACTAACGCGAACTATGACTACGTTCCGACCTTCACCGCTTGTGGACACGCGGCGATCTTCGCCGGATCGAGCCCGGCTCAAAACGGCATCGTCGGCAACGCGTGGTTCGATCGCGAGTCGGGCAAGGTCCGCGTTATGGTGACTGATGACTCCGCCCACCTGGTAACCGCCAGCGGACAATCGGCCAAAAGCGGCGCTGCCAGCCCTCGATATCTACAGGGCACCACGATCGGCGATCAGATGAGGCTGGCGAATGGTTTTCAGTCCAAGGTGGTCGCCGCATCCTTGAAGGATCGCGCGGCCGTGCTTCCCGGCGGTCAACGTCCAAACGGCGCATTCTGGTTCAATGACGCAAACGGTGAGTTCGTGTCGAGCGATTACTACTCGAAGGAGCTACCCGCCTGGGTAAAGAAGTTCGACGCGAACGAGCGGCCGGACAAATACTTTGGCATGAAGTGGGAACGCGCGCTTCCGCCGGAAGCATACAAGCGCGCGCAAGCCGAGAACCTTTCGCTGCAGCGCTCCGCATTGGGTTCACGCTTTCCATACGCGATAACCGGCGGCGATGAGAAGCCGGGCCAGAGGTTTTACACCGCCTTCCAAATCACACCGTTCGCTTCTGAGTATCTGGCCGCGTTCGGTAAAGCGGCAGTCGAAGCCGAGTCGCTTGGCGCCGACGACTTCCCCGATTTGCTCTCGATAAGCTTCTCTTCTCCCGACCTCGCCGGTCACTACTACGGCCCCGACAGCCAGGAGATCGTAGACACTTACATCCGGCTGGATCGGGTAGTCGCCGACCTGCTCAGTTACTTCGACAAGAAAATCGGGCTTGCCAATATGATCGTGGTGGTAACCGGAGATCATGGAGTCGCTCCAGTGCCCGAATACATGAAGTCGAAGGGATTTGACGCCGCGCGACTGCCGGCTCGCGAAGTGGTCGAGGCCGCGAACAAGGCTCTGGGAGCCCGCTTCGGCGAAGCAAAGTGGGTCGTCAACTTCATCAACGATCAACTCTACCTCGATCAAAGACTCATCGTTGAGAAGAAGATTGACCCCGGCGAAGCGGAGCGCGTGGCCGGTGAGGCGGCGCTCGAGGCCGAAGGTGTGGTGAACTACTTCACCCGCGCCCAAATTGTCGCGGGCCGCATGCCTGCCGGATCAGTTGCGCGCCGAGTGATCAACGGCTTCAATCGTG
Organism: Acidobacteriota bacterium; assembly: GCA_038040445.1. Classification (NCBI taxonomy): domain Bacteria; kingdom Pseudomonadati; phylum Acidobacteriota; class Blastocatellia; genus Candidatus Onstottus; species Candidatus Onstottus frigus. The sequence goes on from JBBPIG010000016.1 coordinate 28,208, forward strand.
AGCGTTCGGGCGACGTGTGGCTCATAACCAAACCGCTTTGGTTCTTCGCCGAGGGCGAGCTGCCAACTACTCATGGCTCGGCTTACAACTACGACACACACGTGCCGGTGATCTTGTTCGGCTCGGGCGTGCGACCGGGACGTTACAACGCTGACTGCTCGCCATCGGACATAGCCCCCACGCTCGCGGCGCTGCTGGGCATAGAGCCGCCGTCGAATCGAACCGGCCGGGTACTGGTCGAAGCGCTCGCCCCATCGATCCAGGCATCGAACGCAGCAGCGAGGTGATTAAGACCCGGTATGGAAGCAAAGAAGTACACTCTTGCCAAATCGATTCCCGAAACAAAGCGCGGACGCAGGCTGACATTTGCTTGGGTCTTAGTTTTCGCGCTGGTCATCGGAGCGAAAGATTCGTCAGCCGCCTCTCAACGCCCTCAGCAAAGAAAGCCGGAACCAAGGAAGCCGTCTCCGCCCAGTGAAGCGTCCGCGCAAGCGCTCTCACCTCAGGAAGCGCTCGACCGAGCGCGCAACGCGCCGGCTCAGCAGGAGCGAATAACCCTGCTCGAAAAGTTCCTGGCTGCAAATCGCGGCTCCGCGCTTGAAAACGAAGCGCGCGAGTTGTTGATGCGGGAATACTCACTCAAGGGTGAGCAAGCGCTAAGAGAAGCGAATCCTCAACTGGCGATGCAGGTGTTCAAGGCCGCGTTTCGCGCGGCGCCGGCTGTCATCGACGACAAGATTTTCGGCCAGTACATTTTTCCAATGCCGATGGCCGTTAATGCGTTCGGCTACCGCGTCGAATCTGCTGACCTTATGCGATCGTTCGAGCCGCGTTTCGACGGTGAACCCAATCGTCTTGTTCAAATCGGATTCTTCTACGTTCAGATCGAAGCGCCCTTTGAGGCCGTGCGCGTGCTCGAACGGGCGGTTCAACTAGCGCCGCAGGACCATCGCGCGCACAACAGCCTGGGCACGGCTTACCTGATTAGCTTGCGATTGGATGACGCGGCGGCTGAGTTTCAGCGCGCGCTCGAGCTGAACGCCAGGGATGAATTCGCGAACGTGAATCTGGGCAATCTAGCTCGCGCAATGGGCGACAATGAGCGCGCGGTTTCCTACTATCGCAAACAGATTTCGCTCAAGCCAGACGATGCCGAAGCTCACGGCGGTTTGGCGATTGCGCTGCTTGCGCTGGGCCGCGATGAAGAAGCGGCTCCTGAGATCAAACGGGCGCAGGAGCTTGGGCCTGCGGATTATCGTTTTCTGACTCAACTCTCTTTTTTCTATCTCACTCGCAAGAAACCCGCGCTCGCCCGGCCGCTAATCGACCGGGCGGCGCGCATCGAGCCGCGCTACGCCTGGGCGTTTATTGCTAAAGCGGAAACGGACGTGCTTGAAGGTAAATTCGGAGATGCGCTTGCGACTTTGATCAGCGCGCAAGGTCAAGCGGGATTCGCGACGCTGACGTTCGGACTGGCCAAGGCGTTGATGTCACTTGACGGCTACGATCAAGCGACCGAAGTAATGGGCAAAGCGATCACCGTAAACGGCGACGGGGAATTCGAAGCGTTGCTTGGCGGCGCAATCAAAGCCAGATCGCTGAGGCTCGACTTGTTGCTGGAACGCGAAAGACAGGCCGCTTTGTTCTTGAACTATGACCCGACGACGTCGTTTCAATACAGGCTGGCGGAAGCGATTGCCAGAATCGATCACTATATAAAAGTCGCGCTCGCGGGACGCAAACCGGCGACTCAAGCCGCGGCTCGAAAGCGGGGTCGGCCGGGACAAACGAAGGCCGCCGACGCAACCGAAGACGAGGCTACCAAAGGCGCGACTCGGCCTCGTCGCGCGATCGCCGAACCGTCCTTAACCGCGGAGCTTTCCGCGGGGCGCGATGCAAACCTGCCGGGCATGCCCGATCTTCTGCGAGCAATAACGACTTTCACGACGCTCGACGATGGCCGTCAGGCATTTCGAATGGTGTGGGTGGCTCGCAGGCTGACCGAAGCGGATATTGCGCAGGACGCGGCGGAACAACTCGCTCGGCGCGCGATCGCAATTGCCGACACTGCTACCGAGCCGGCAGGCTCCATGCGCGACGCCCCGACGCTCGACCGCCAGGGCCGGCGCGCGATGTTCCTGGGCCGCGCTTATGACGCGCTTGGCTGGGCGCAATTCAAGAAAGGCAACATGCGTGGAGCGCTCGAGAGCTTGATCAAGTCGGTTGACGTTTATCCAACGAGCCTCGATCGCAAGACCGCGATCTGGCATCTAGCAGTCGCAACTCAGGAAGCGGGGGACGACCGGAGGGCGCTCGAACTCTACATAGCAAGCTACGAGCCCGAGTCTCCTATGGCGTCGGTGCGCCGAGCGCAGATTGAGTCGCTCTACAAGAGGGTCAACGGCTCGCTCGCGGGCCTCGACCAGAAGCTCAAGCAACAATGACGCAGAATCGCGACACTGAAGCGGCGTGGCGCTATCACGATCTGACAAAGCACTCGTATTGGAGCATTCGCACTGACGCGCACTACCTCGACTGGGCAAACAGGCCATCGCCATTCAAGATTTATCCAGGCATTGAACCGATCCCTCTGCCGCGCGCGCTGGTGCAGACGCTTGCTCCCGCGATTGAAGTCGTGTCATCACCGGGCGTCGCGTTCATTGGCGAGAAGAAACTGGACATGGCCCGCCTTTCCAGCATTTTGTTCTACTCGGCTGGGGTAACAAAGCACAAGACCTATCCCGGCGGTGAGCTCTATTTCCGAGCGGCAGCTTGCGCGGGCGCGCTGTATCCGACGGAAGTCTACGTGGTCTGCGGCGATATCGAAGGCCTGGATGCCGGCGTCTATCACTTCAATCCCGGGGACTTCGCATTGAGACGCTTGCGTAGCGGGGACTTTCGCGGAGCATTGGCGCGCGCGAGTGGAAATGAGCCAGGCGTTGTCACTGCGCCGGTCACGCTGGTCTTCACGTCGATAAGCTGGCGTAGCACATGGAAGTATCGCGATCGGGCTTATCGGTACCACTTCTGGGACAACGGAATGATAGCGGCGAACGCGCTAGCGATTGCGGCCGCGCACGAGCTGCCTGCCAAGGTTGTGATGGGCTTTGTTGAGTCGGAGATGAATGAGCTTATTGGGATCGACGGGCAGCAGGAGCTTGCGTTGAGCTTGCTCGCGCTCGGTCATAGCGAAGAGGCATTGCCGGACGGCCCGCCAATCGACGAGCTGACCAAAATCGGTTTCGATGTTTTGCCTATTTCTGAATCACCCGTTGGCTATCCTTCAATCCGCGAGGCGCACGCCGCGTCGTCGTTCACGAATCGCGATGAAGTGCGCGAGTGGCGCGGCGCGAGGATCGATTCGAGTCCGCTTGCAATCGAAGGAGAAGTGTTTGCGCTTGCCCCGATGCCTGACGAGGAAATGCCGGCTGAGGCGCTCGAGGAAGTGATTCAACGCCGTGGTTCTACGCGTCGATTTGCGCGGAAGCCGGTACCGTTTGCCGATCTCTCTACGATCATCGATCGGGCGACGAGAGGCATAACAACTGACTTCCTGGCGCGCGACGGAGCCCATCTCAATGAGATCTACGCGATAGTCAATCGAGTAGAAGGCCAGCCGCCGGGTGCTTATTTTTATCGAAGGGAAGATCGCGCGCTCGAGTTGCTAAAGCCGGGTGACTTTAGCAAACAGGCCGCGTACCTGACGCTGGGGCAAGACCTGGGCGGCGACGCGAGCGTGACCTTTTTTTTCATGGCTGGCCTGAAGCTGGTGCTCGACACCTACGGCAACCGCGGCTATCGCGCGGCGCAGATGGAAGCAGGAATAATAGGAGGCAAGATGTACCTGGCTTCGTATGCTCTCAAGCGAGGCGCAACCGGTTTGACGTTTTTTGATGACGACGTGACTGAATTCTTCTCACCTCACGCAGCCGGCAAGAGCTGCATGCTGGTGGTTTCTGTGGGCGTGCCCGGGAAGCGGCCCGTTTACTAGTTTGACCAACTTGGCCGTGTCAGGTGCTTGAAACGTGTTCAGCAAGGTTGTCTTTAACACACTTGGAACTATGTTCCTGTTGGTTGGCGTACTGGGAGTGTTCCTGCCGTTACTCCCGGCGACCCCGTTTCTCCTACTAGCCTCTGCTTGCTACGTGAGGGGGTCTACAACTCTTCACAACTGGTTGATGACCCATAAGTATTTGGGGCCTTACATAACCAACATTAAAGACAAGAGAGGCATGCCGATTAAAGCTAAGATTATTACGATAACTGTTCTGTGGGTGTCGCTGCTGTTCTCAATGTACCGAGTGGATTCGTTGCTGCTGGATTCGACACTGCTCATCGTTGGAATAGGTGTCACGACATTAATTCTGAAGATGAAGACCCTGTCGCGGAATTGAGATCTCAACCTCGCCATTCATCGACTTGATCCATCAAGTCGTGCTCCCGCAAGTCGAGCCCGCCCGAAGTGTTTTGCTATGATTAGCTGCACTCAGAAAAGCTTATGCTCGGCGCGCTGATCATCGACAAACCCGAAGGCCTCACCTCTCACGACGTCGTTGCGCGCGTTCGGCGTATTGCGGGCACGCGGCGGGTTGGACACGCCGGCACGCTCGATCCTTTCGCGACTGGAGTGCTGGTCTGCTGCCTCGGTCCGGCAACCAGACTGGTTCAGTTTCTGGTCGGGCTCGACAAGGAATACATCGCAACGGTCCGAATCGGCTACGCGACGGATACTCAAGACGGCACCGGCAAACAGATCACACCACTTCGCTCATCAAACGAGTTGAGTCTCGAAGAGTTGCGGCGAGTGTTGGATCAGTTCACGGGCCCCCAGTCGCAGATGCCGCCAATGTTCTCAGCTAAGAAAGTCGCGGGAGAAAGACTGTACCGCGCAGCCCGCGCCGGCCGCGAAGTCGTCCGCGAGCCCGTGAGTATCATCGTGCATTCGATGAAGCTGATCGAAGATGACGATTCTGCGCTGACTGCTAATCAAGACGGTACTCGCGATTTTTGTATGCTGGTGCGCTGTTCATCTGGAACGTACGTCAGAACGCTTGCTCACGATATCGGCGAAAGGGTCGGCGTTGGCGCGCATCTGGTCAAGCTTCGACGCACGGAGGCCGGGCACTTTCGGCTCGCGGATGCTTCGACGCTGGACGACCTGGAAAGGATGACCCGTGAGGATCTGTCCAACGCGCTTATAAGCCCATCGGACATGCTTTCGCATCTGCCGCTGTTGAGGCTGGATGACGAGCAGGCCAACCAGGTGACGAACGGCCGAGCCTTATCATTGCCGGAAGATGAAGCGGTCGTCGCGTTACGCGGCGGGCTTTCGGTACGATTGTGCGATCGGGCGGGCGCTCTTCTGGCGGTGGGAGACTATGATTCGCGCTTCAATCTGGTGAAACCGCGTGTCGTGCTGCGCGGCGAAGCTACTTGATCGTGGCGAATCTTCATATCGTTATCGGTGGATTTGGCGTTGGAGACTCACCGCTTGCAGCCTGTGCTATACTCCTGCAAGCAGCTAAAGGATGAAGATCGATCGTTGAGTTCGAGCTTGTTTTGACAAGATGCTTCGCTTTGATTTATCGAGGTTGAGCGTGCATCCAGTCGAGCCACGAGCAGCCGGGTTGTTACCTCCGACTGTCCGCCCGAAAGGGCGTAGACTGAGTGTCGTCCTAACTCTCGTAGTGAATGGGCCGCGGAAGCCGTTTAAGGTTGGCCCCCCCAGCAGGAACGGTTTCAGAGCAAAATCGATTGGCGTGCGGACGCATTGGGCCGGACAGGCTCGCGCCGGCCGCCCAGCATTCTGAATCGATACGGAGGGAGACATGGGAGAGAACAAAATGAACCTGAGCGACCTCCTCGAGACTCACCGCCGCGATCGTGAGCGGCTGGCCTGGGAAGGCACATTCAGAGACTACTTCGAGCTGGTGACTCAAAACCCAAATGCGTCGAAGCTCTCGCACGCGCGGATCTGCGACATGATCCTGGCCGCCGGCATGGAAAAGATCAACGAGGGATCGCGAGACGAAACCGTAAAATACAACTTCTTCAGCGATGAGCTTTTTGGCATCGAAAAGCCGATCTCAAAGATCGTCGAATATTTCAAGTCGGCCGGCCAGCGCCTGGAAGTGCGCAAGCGGATTCTTCTGTTGATGGGGCCGGTGGGCGGCGGCAAGTCTACAATCGTAACGATGTTAAAGCGGGGATTCGAAAAATGGTCGCGCACCGATGAGGGCGCGGTGTATGCAATCAAAGACTGCCCGATGCACGAAGAACCGCTGCATCTGATTCCGCCCGAGCTCCGCCGGGAGATCGAACGCCATTATGGTATCTACATCGAAGGCGAGTTGTGCCCCCAGTGCCGGTACAACCTCGAACACGTCTACCACGGGCGTCACGAAGACGTTCTGGTGCACCGCCTGGCTTTTTCCGAGAAGGATCGGATCGGCATCGGCACGTTTGCTCCGTCCGACCCGAAGTCTCAGGACATCACCGAGCTGACCGGCTCGATTGACCTTTCCACCATCGGCGAAGTCGGCGTTGAATCCGACCCGCGCGCCTATAGGTTCGATGGGGAGCTGAACATTGCCAATCGCGGATTGATGGAGTTCGTCGAGATGCTGAAGGTTGACGAGAAATTCCTTTACAGCCTGCTCACCCTCAGCCAGGAACAGAACATCAAGACCGGGCGCTTCGCGATGATCTATGCAGACGAAGCGATCATCTCGCACACGAACGAGAATGAATACGTTGGGTTTGTCTCCAACCGGAAGAGCGAGGCCTTGCAGGACCGAATCATAATGATCCGAGTTCCTTACAACTTGAAGGTCTCACAGGAGGAGCGCATCTACGATAAGTTGCTCAAGCAGTCCGACGCGCTGCGCAACATTCACATCGCGCCTAACGCGCTCAAGGTCGCGGCGATGTTTGCGGTGATGACCAGGCTGGAAGAACCGAAGAAGGCTAACATCGACATCGTCAAGAAGATGAAGCTGTACGACGGCGAAGACGTAGAGGGTTTCAAGTCGAAGGACGTGCGCGAGCTACAGGAAGACACCGTTCGCGAAGGAATGGACGGCATCAGCCCGCGTTACATCATCAACCGGCTCTCGGGCGCGCTGGTTCGCGACAACATCACCTGCATCAATCCGATCGATGCGTTGCGAGCGATCAAGGACGGCTTCGAGCAGCACACCGGCATCTCGGCTGAGCAGCGCGAGCGGTATCTGAACCTGGTATCGGTCGCCCGGCGCGAATACGACGACATTTCGAAGAACGACGTTCAGCGGGCGTTTGTCTATTCCTTCGAGGAGATGGCCAAGACTCTTTGCGATAACTACCTCGACAACGTCGAAGCCTATTGCAACAAGGAAAAGCTTAAGGACGCGATAACCGAAGAAGAGATCGAGCCGGACGAGAGGCTTATGCGCTCGATCGAAGAGCAGATCGGGGTTAGTGAGAACGGGAAGAACACGTTCCGGCAAGAGATTCTGATACGAATCTCGAGCCACGCGCGAAAAGGCAAACCCTTCGAGTACAAGTCGCACGAGCGTTTGAAGGAAGCGATCGAGAAGAAAATCTTCTCCGATCTGAAGGACGTTGTGAAGATCACGACCTCGACTAAGACGCCCGACGCGGATCAGCTACGACGCATCAACGAGGTGATAGATAGGCTGGTGTCGCAGAACGGCTACTGCACGGTGTGCGCGAATGAGTTGCTGACTTACGTTGGGACGCTGCTGTCGCGGTGAGCAAGCGGGCCCGGTTAGCTTGAACTCGTGCGCATGGGCTAGTCTTCACCGCGCGCTCGCTGACGGGTAACGATGGGTTGTGACGGTTTCGAGGAGGACCCCTGATGGATGACGTGAAGCGGAAAGGTTCGTTGCGTATCATCAACTCTGACCAGTGCAGACCAATTGAAGAGTGGGAGCGGTTCTACCCCGATCTATGGTTGTTCATAGAAGTTACGCGCGAGGATGAGTGGGAGGTCTACGAAGGTAAGCTCGTGGCAACCGCTGAGGAGCCGATGGAGTTTGTCGAGCTTGGGAAGTCCTATAGTGATCGTGGAATAGTGAACCTAACCACCAGGGGCGTCTATACTGAGCCTCAACCGGCGTTCGTAGGTTGATGGGAAGAAGCTGGTTGCAATTTGATCCCCGACGCGCTCCGATCGTGAGTGTGCGAATCCAGCCTGACCGCTATCGGGGCTCTGATCGATACCGGTGCAGACGTGAGTCTCATTGCTCCTGAGTTGTCGCTGAGGTTGGGCTTACCGAGTATTGGGACTCAAGTCGTTGTAGCTCTCAGTGGCAATCGGCAGATTTTGCAAGCCGTTCAACTGCCACCGGTAGGTTTCGGCAACGTTGATCTTGATCCTGCCGAGCGGCTGTATTTCAGGTTTCAAGGTTAGGCTTGCCGATTGAATTGATTCTGGGCGTGAATGCCTTTGTCGGGCATCGACTACAGTTTGATTTTATTGACGGTCGCATCTACATAGTTGAGTAAGAGGCTCTCCATCATGTCAGTCCAACGCAACGACTGGTCACTCCAACGCAAGGGTCAGATCGATCAGGATCGTCACAAGGAGCGAGTCCGCGATGCGATCAAGAAGAACCTCGGTTCGATAGTCTCGAACGAGTCGATCATCCTCTCCGACGGCAAGCGCGTTGTTAAGGTCCCGATTCGCTCGCTCGATGAATACAAGTTCCGTTTCGACTACCGCAAGAAGAAGCATGTCGGGACCGGCGATGGCAGCAGCAAAGTCGGCGACGTGATCGGGCACGAAGGGCAACCCGGTCAAGGGTCGGGGCAGGGTCCCGGCGGCGATCAACCGGGCCAGGAGTACTACGAAGCTGAAGTAGACATAGACGAAATCGCAAAGCTCATCTTTGAAGACCTCCACCTGCCGTACCTCGAAGAAAAAGCCAAGCACGCGGTTCCCTCGAAGACCACCAAGTTCACTGAGATTCGCCGGTCGGGCATTCTGTCCAATCTCGACAAGCGGCGCAGCATAATGGAAAACATCAAGCGCCAGGCGCGTGAAACCGGCAAGGCGCACATTGGGCCATTTAAGAAAGAAGATCTGCGCTATAAGACCTGGGAAGAGCAGATGACTTACGAGTCGAACGCGGTCGTCATTGCGATGATGGACGTGAGCGGCTCGATGGGCGAATTTAAGAAGTACATTGCGCGCTCCTTCTACTTCTGGATGGTGCGTTTCCTGAAGACCAAGTACGACAACGTGAAGATAGTGTTCATAAGCCACCACACCGAAGCGAAAGAGGTCAGCGAAGAGCAATTCTTCACCCAGGGCGAATCAGGCGGGACGGTCGTTTCATCAGCCTACCGTTTGGCCCTCGACATAGTCGGCCAGCGCTTTCCGGCGCACGATTGGAATATCTACCCGTTTCATTTTTCGGACGGCGACAACTACTACTCGGACAATGATGAGGCGGTGAAGCTCGCCGACGAGTTGATCGCAGCATGCAATCTATTCGGCTATGGTGAGATCGGCGAGGAAGGCGCGTCGAGTTATCGCCGCTCTTCAGGTGCGCTGCTCTCGATCTTCAAAGACAGGCTGAGGAGTCAGAGCCGCTTCGTCGGTGTTCGCATCGACGACAAAGAGGACGTGTATCCTGCGTTGAAAGAGTTTTTCGGGAAGCGCGGAGAAGAAGCCTAGCCCATTGCGGATTGCCGATTGCGGATTGCGGATTGCGGATTGAGCCTATGGTTGACCGCGAAGTACAAGAACTCGAACAGGCAGTCGAACAAATCTGGGACATTGCCACCACCAGATTCGGCCTCGATCCGTTCCCGGTGCGTTTTGAGATCGTGCCCGCTTCGGTCATGTACGAAGTCGGCTCCTATGCCTTGCCTGGACGCTACTCGCACTGGACCTTTGGCAAGGCATACCATCGGATGAAGATGATGTACGACTTCGGGCTGTCGAAAATCTACGAAGTCGTCATCAACTCGAACCCTGCGTACGCGTTTCTTCTGGAGACGAACTCGCCCACTCAGAATAAGATGGTGATCGCGCACGTACTGGGTCACATCGACTTCTTCAAGAACAACTTTTACTTCTCGAAGACCAACCGGAGAATGGTCGATGAAGCCGCACTGCACGCGCGACGAATGGGCGAGTACGAATTCAAGCATGGCAGAAAGGTCGTGGAAGAATTCCTCGATGCGGTGCTTTCGATAGAGGAGCACATCGATCCTAATTTCTTCATCAGGAAGCCGCAGGAGGATAGCGACAAACAGGCTGATGAGAAACCCAGCCGGCGCGAAGGCCGCTACGACGATCTGCTGTCCAGAGAGGAGCGTGATGAGCAAAGTGAGAACAGGGAGAATCGACGCGACGATCGCAAGCACAAACCGAGTCTCGACGTCCCGGAGAAGGACCTGATCTATTTCTTGATGAAGCACTCGCCTTCGCTTGAACCCTGGCAGCGTGACGTCATGTCCATGCTTCACGAGGAGATGGAGTATTTCATCCCTCAGCTACAAACGAAGATCATGAACGAAGGCTGGGCCAGCATCTGGCACTCGCGAATCATGCGCGAGATGGACCTGCCGACCAACGAACATCTTGAGTTCGCAGAACTGCACGCCGGAGTTGTTTCACCGCACAAGGGACAGCTCAACCCTTACTATCTCGGCTACAAGATTTTCGAAGACATCGAAAAGCGCTGGGACAATCCTACCGCTGACGATCGCGATAAGTTCGGGCGGCGTGGAGACGAGGGCCGCGAGAAAATGTTCGAAGTGCGCGAACTCGATAACGACATCTCGTTCCTGCGCAACTACCTGACCGAAGAGCTCTGTGAGGAGCTGGATCTATTCGTCTATCGGCTTGTCGACGAAGAGGACTGGACGGTGACAGAAAAGAACTGGGAGCGGGTGCGCGATCAGCTCGCCCTGAATATGACCAATTTCGGTTTCCCCTACATCGAAGTAGTCGACGGCGACTACGACGGCAATCGCGAGCTGTATCTCACGCACCGTTATGAGGGAGTCGAGCTGGACATGAAGTACGCCCGCAAGACACTCGAACATGTCTATAAGCTCTGGGGGCGCGACGTGCATCTTGAAACTCAGGTTGATGATGAACCGCTCGTCATGCATTATGACGGGCACGAGCACGAGGAAGACTGAGGCGCCTGATAACTTGAATCTTCTTCATCCGCCCGCGTATTGTTGATCCTGCCTTCGACTAAAAGAAATCTATGAGGGACCCAATGCATCGTGTAAAGCTCGTCGGACTCATTTCTGTTTTCGCTGTAAGCCTGACTCTTACCAACGTGCCTCCAGCAAACGCGTGGGGCGAAGAGGGTCACCGCTACATCAACCGCGCAGCGGCCGAGCATATGCCCGAGGACATGCCGGCCTTCTTTCGCAGGGCCGCGGCGCGCCTTTCGTTTCTCGGCCCGGAGCCAGACCGCTGGCGCGACAACAAGGAGCTCTACAAGGCGCTGACTGAGGTCAACGGTCCTGACCACTTCATCGACATAGATAAACCTGAGAACTTCGAAGGGATCCCCAACGACCGCTATCTATATGCCGACTGGCTGCGAGCGAATGGAAAAGATCCGAAGGATATAGGCTATTTGCCTTATTCGATCCTCGAAGGCTATCAGAAGGTTCAAGTATTGTTTCGCATGTGGCGCGAACCCCAGCACGCTTCGGAGCGCGATCAGATCGAGCAGAACATTATCTACTATGCCGGTGTGCTCGGGCACTATGTGGCGGATGGGTCGCAGCCACTTCACGCGACGATCCACTTCAACGGCTGGAGCACAAGCTCGAATCCTCAGCTCTTCACCCGCGAGCCGCTCCACTGGCGCTTCGAAGGAGAGTACGTAAAGGCGCAAATAAAGCCTGAAGACTTCAGCGGGTTGGTGAAAACGGCAACGAAGCTGGCCGACCCGTTCGCGGACATCGTGAAATACTTGATCGATTCTTACAATCACGTGCCGGACCTCTATCGAATGGACAAGACGGTCCGCTGGGACGCGAATAATCGAAGCGCCGACTCAAAGAAATTTGTCGCGGAGCGGCTGGCGGCCGGCTCGCAGATGCTTGCGAACCTCTGGTACTCGGCGTACCTCGGTTCCGCCAGCAACAAGCCCGACAGCCGGTAGTTTCTTCCAAAAAAAGTTGGCAAAGCTGCAGGGCTGGGTCGTTCAATCAATGGCGGAGGCGCTCAAGCCAGAGCACGGGCTGGAAACGTTAGCGATTTGAAATCTTGGGTAGCCTCCGCCGTTTACACTTTATCAAAAGCATTCGAGTCGCTTCAGAGTTGTCCCCGAGCGGCGATACAATTTGCATTCCATCTATCGAGTCGGTTTGGTTGGCGAACACGCTGGAGAACTATGGTCCGACATCGACTTGAGGTTTTATCCTCGATGCTGCGTGGCTTAGAATCGGTGTTGCCGGCTCAGGGCAATCGAGGAGGCGGAGCACATTGATTAGGATTCAGTTAGGGAGGAAGCAGATCAGAACTCTCTATACTGTGGTTATTGTTTTGGACTTGCTTTTTCTGTTCATGAACACACCATTCATGAGTCTTCCGGTAGTCGAGGGTCAGCCGATGCGGCTCACTTCGATTGACTTCCTGAAACACCAATTTGATCTCAAGTACGAGCAAAACGTAGCGACCTGGTATTCAAGCGTGCTTCTCTTGTGCGCAGGCACGGTGGCTTTGCTCAACTGCTGGTTCGCTCCAGTGTCGTCGAAGTTCAAACGGGTACACCGCGTGGGATGGTTGTTGATGGCTTTCGTTCTGATCGCGCTTTCAATGGACGAGACGGCGACGATACACGAGATGCTGGCCCCTCTGTTCAACGCGATGAATGAGGGCAGCGGCCGCACGTCGTACAAAGTTGGAGCTGGCGATTGGATACCAATACTGCTGCCGCTGGTCATCGTTGTCGCCGCCGGTATGGCCGTCTTGTTCTCGTACCTTTTTCGAAGCTACAGGAAGATTCTGTTGCTGGCCTTTGGTGGGCTCTTATGCTGGATCGGTGCGATCTTCGCCGAATCGATCGAGGCAGGCTTGTGGCGTCTCAGTATGTCTCGGGTAACCGAAGGGTTTATAGAGGAGAGCTGCGAGATTATCGGGACAACGTGCCTCCTTATCGCCTTCACTGAATTCCTATGGCAGAGGCAATCGGCCAGCGAAGCTGCGCCCGGACAGAAGCCAAACGGAGGAGTTGGCAGTGGAATCAAAGCAGTCTAAAACAAGGCCAAGCCTTTTTGTGACTTTCATCCGAGAGATCCTATCGGTTAGGGCAGCGATGAAAATCCTTGCCTTGCTGTCGGTAACGGCGATTCTGGTTTCATCGACCGGCGCAGTCGATCGGCCGTACCATCAAGCTGCTCTTGAAGCCGCGCGTTGGATAGGGTCCTCCGCCATTCAAACAGAGCGAGGCACTGTCTGGCCTTCGGACCCTCGCGACGCTGGGTCCGTCAACGCAACGCTGTATGCCGGGACCCCAGGAGTGATCCTGTTCTTTATCGAAACCTACAGGTCCACCGGCGATCAAGCTTTTTTGAAAGACGCGCGCGCCGGCGCCGATCATCTGCTAGCTACATTTGCCGGCGAAAAGGAGTGCGGCCTGTACGTTGGCATCGCGGGAATCGGCTTCGCTCTGACTGAAACGTTCACCGCCACAGGAGACGCCAAGTACCGCCAGGGCGCGCTGCAATGCGCGCGGTTGCTGGGCGAGCGAGCTACGAGAATCGGCAAAGGGATTGAGTGGAATGATACAACCGACATTGTCGCCGGCGGTGCCGGCATCGGCCTATTCTTGTTGTATGCAGCGCGAGAGCTGAACGAGCCGTCATTTCGCGATCTCGCCATCGAGGACGCCCGGAGGCTGATCGAATTGGGACAGCCGGAGAAGAACGGAATGAAGTGGAAGATGACTCCAAGCTTTGCGCGTCTCATGCCCAACTTCTCGCACGGCACTGCAGGCATCGCATACTTTCTTGCCACAGTTTATCAAGAGACTAAGAAGAGCGAGTTCCTCGATGCCGCGCTTGCCGGAGCGAAGTATCTTCAAGCTGTCGCCAAGACTGACGATGATGCCTGCCTGGTTTTCCACAACGAACCAGAAGGCAGGGACCGCTTCTACCTCGGCTGGTGTCATGGCCCGGTCGGCACGGCCCGGCTGTTTTATCGGCTCTACCTGGTCACTGGTGATCGCGTCTGGATGGACTGGGTAAACAAGGCGGCGCGCGGCATACTGCGCAGCGGGATTCCTGAGAAGCAAACGCCTGGTTTCTGGAACAACGTCAGCCAATGTTGCGGCTCGGCGGGTGTGGCGGAATTCTTCCTAAGCTTGCATCGGATTACCCGCGATCCGGCTTATCTGGATTTCTCAAAGAGAGTCACCGGGCAGTTGCTTGCAAAGGCAACGCGTGATCGCGAAGGCATGAGATGGATTCAAGCAGAGCATCGAGTCAAGCCGGATCTCCTTGTCGCGCAGACCGGTTATATGCAGGGCGCGGCCGGTATTGGGATGTTACTTCTTCACCTCGACGGCTTTCACCGAGGCAAGAAAACGTCGACCAGGTTCCCAGACTCACCCTTTGATTAAACATCGAATCCCTCTTCCGCCGTCCGCTCGCAGGCTGATTGATGAATTCATGCCGGCCTACGATGTGAGCGAGTACCACGAGACAACCGTTCGCGCGCCTGTTCAAAGAGTCTATGACGCGCTTCGGACTGCCGACCTCGGCAGCTCCCCGATAGTTCGCTTGCTGCTACGATTGCGCGAGTTGCCCGCGGTGTTCACAATCGGCGGGCCTAAGCGAAATCTGCAGCTCAACCTCGATGCGATCATAAGAGGTGGATTTGTCCTGTTGGGCGAGAACGCGCCGAACGAAATTGCGCTTGGGTTGGCTGGCCGCTTCTGGACATTGTCTGGAAGCAGGTGTCGATTGGACCGCGATGAGTTCCGAGCTTTCGATCTGCCTGGATACGCCAAGGCCGTTTGGAACTTTTCTCTTGTTGAAGAAGGCCCGGAAGTCACGAGGCTGGCGACCGAGACGAGAGTACGATGCCAGGATGACGCAAGCAGCCGACGCTTCCGCGTGTATTGGGCTCTGATAGCTCCTTTCAGCGGGCTGATCCGCCGGGAGGTGTTGCGCGCGATTCGGAAGACCGCGGAGAGTTCAGAGTTCAAGCTTTAGCTTGCCGTGGGTTCAGGGGTTCAGGGTTCAGGGGTTCAGGGTTCAGAGTTCAGGGTTCAGAGTTCAAGCTTTAGCTTGCCGGTTCAGTGTTCAGGGTTTCAGCCTTTAGCCTATCTTTGTCAGGTTCCGCAAGCTACAACTTGAGCTCTGAACCCTGAACCCTGAACCCAGAACTCTGAACCCGGAACTCTGAACTCTGAACCCGGAACTCTGAACCTGCTTGATAGCCTCACAACGCCCCGTTAGACTTTCCCCTCTATGCAAACTCGTTCAGCCGAATTCGCTATCATCGGGGCAGGACCGGCAGGCGCTCATCTCGCATCGCGCCTCGCCGCTGAGGGCCGCGACGTAGTCCTGTTTGATCCAAAAGGCGCGTGGGAAAAACCTTGTGGCGGCGGCGTCCCAACCCGTGCCATTCGCGAATTCGCATTTATCCTGGAGAGCTCGAGCTACCCACGAAAGCTCGTGCGTCAAATAACGATGATCTCGCCTTTGGAGCGGCGCGTTACGTTAAAGCTCGACGAACCTTTCGCCGTTTACTCGCGACAAGTCCTGAACGGTTTGGTTCTCGATCGAGCGATCGAGGCGGGCGCCGAGTTCGTGCGCGAAGGCGTGTCGGACTTCTCTCGCGAGCCTGATGGCTGGACTCTCTCCACCCACGCCGGAAATCAGTGGCGCTCCAGATTCTTAGTCGGGGCCGACGGCGCGGCAAGTTTCACGCGTCGCCGCCTCATCGGTATATTTCCAAAGAAAGACCTCGCGTTGGCTTTTGGATACAACATCGCGTGCGCCGATGCGGACGAGAATCCACATTCAAACGGAAGCGAAGCACAACAGCGCGGACCGTCAATGGACGAAGTGGTCGTACGCTTTCCGAGAGACTTCACAGGCTACTTATGGGCTTTCCCTCGGCCGGGCGTGATGAACTTTGGCGTCGCATCGAAGCTCGGCGAGCGCACCTCCGGCGAGCTGCGAACGCTGCTGATCGATTTCGTTCGCGGCTACTATGGCGGAAGCATGCCCGAAGCCGCTCGTGTCAGCTTCTTTGGCGCGAAGATTCCCACGCTCGACCTTGCGAGCTGGAAAGACCTGCGAGCCAGCGGAGACGGATGGGCGTTGATTGGCGACGCGGCCGGGTTTGCGGACCCGATAACTGGTGAAGGGATCTACTACGCGTTCAAGTCGGCGGACCTCTTGGCTGATGCAGTGCGCCACGCACACCGAACCCCCGATCGGCATGACACCGGCGAATCGCAAAATGGATCATCAAGCACTTACCAGCGGGCAGCCGATTCTTACGAGACAATGTGGCGTCATGCTTTTGGGCGCGACCTCGAACACGCCTCCTTCCGGCTTCCACACTTTTACCACGGCCGGTTCCTTGGGCGAATCTTCACTGACGCGACGATCAGATTGGCCCGGCATCATCGCGGCGTGCGAACAATTCTTGTGCGCGCACTTACGGGCGACCAGAGCTATGTAACTTTAAAACGGGATTTGCTCCGCCGCGCGTGGCAGGTGTTCTGATAGACCGATCTCGCAGCAACACTGCTTACTCCGCGCCCTTCGAACCAAATGTACCGTAGACTGTCCAGTCTGCGTGGCTGCATCCGCAGACTGGACAGTCTACGGTACATTTGGGACTTATCAACTAACAACTTCTCAACAACGGACCTGACTGCTACACTCGATGTCCATCTCGATGTTCATCCCTTCGTGGGATGGAAATGCGAAAGGAACTTGTCCCGTTCAATGGCAAAAGGTCGATCACCTCTCGTCATCATCTTCATTACCATCTTCATCGATCTAGTTGGGTTCGGGATTGTCATCCCCGTGCTACCGCTGTATGCCGAACGCTACGGCGCATCCGAAGCGACGGTCGGAATACTGCTCGCAAGCTACTCGGCGATGCAGTTTGTCTTCGCGCCGATTCTCGGGAAGCTATCCGATCGAGTAGGTCGGAGACCGGTCCTGCTCGTCAGCCTGATCGGGACCTCGATCGGATTCCTCATCATGGGCCTCGCGCCTCGAATGCCGGCAGGCTTCGTGCTATTTGGATTGGCTCCGACGCTCGTATGGCTCTTCGCAGCTCGAATCATCGACGGAATAAGCGGCGGCAACATCTCGACCGCGCAAGCCTACATCGCCGACGTCACCCCGCCCGAGGAGCGATCCAAGGGGATGGGGCTGATCGGCGCAGCGTTCGGTCTGGGCTTTGTTTTCGGACCGTTAATCGGCGGAGTGCTTAGCCGCATCTCGCCGGAAGCTCCATTCTTCCTTGCGGCGGCGATGGCGGCTGCGAATGCGACTGCTCTTTACTTCCTTCTGCCGGAAAGCCTCTCGCACGAGCATCGAAGCGAGGCTCGCCGAGGAGGCTTCTTGCAGATAATGGAGCAGTCCGGGAGCTGGCAGCTCGGCGCAGTGGTGGCCACATACTTCTTTGCGACGGTTTCCTTTGCGATGATGACCGCGACTTTCGCTCTATTTGCGGCGCATAGATTCAAGTTCGATGCGTGGCATACGGGCTTCCTGTTCGGGTATGTCGGAGTGATAGGCGCAGTGATACAGGGCGGTCTGCTGGGGCGACTCGTAAAAAAGTTTGGCGATAAGTCCCTGGCCGTGACCGGCACCGCGATCTTTGCCGCGAGCGTGTTCTTTTTTCCGCTGAGCCAGACGGTGACCGCCCTGATCATCGCAAGCACCGGAGTCGCGATCGGCAACAGCCTGATGACGCCGACGCTGAACGGTCTGGCGTCCAAAAGCGTGAAGGCATCCCGGCAAGGTCGTGTGCTTGGCTTGATGGCTTCTGTGGCTAGCCTCGCCCGAATCATCGGTCCAGTGCTTGGCGGCACACTGCTGAGCCGTGACCCGGACTTCAGTTCGCATTACGGGCGAACGCCTTATTGGACAAGCGCTGCCATCATGCTGATCGCGCTCGGGCTGGCAATGACCGTTCGCGCAAGCGGGGAGAGTGCGGAGCGTGCAGGGCCGCGAATCGAACCCGAAGGTCCGGAAGAGGCGTGATCGAGTAGTATCTTTGTTCTCTTGGGACTAATGGCATAGTCGCCATCTCTTCGGGATTCGAGTTGGGCTTTAATGGTTCGCCCTTTAGGCTGAACCTGCACTTTGTCTCATCAGCTTCGGAGGTGAAACATCCTATGTATTTCTTGAGCGTTTGGATTCACATTCTGGCGGCGGCTGTGTGGACAGGCGGCCTGATCTACACCGCGGCGGTAGTCGTTCCCTTCGCGCTTTCGCATCCGGTCGAGGAGCGCCAGCGAATCCTCCGCAGCCTCGGACGCAGATTTCGGCGCATAGCGTGGGGCTCGATCGTTGTTTTGATTCTGACCGGCATCGGGAACCTTGTGCTGCGTCTGACCCCAATCAAGTTTTCGCAAATCCTCAACGGCGACGTGTTCAACCCCGACAAGGTAGAGCGGCTGATAGCGATTTGGCTTCCGTGGAAGCTAATGCTTGTAGTCGTCACGATCGGGCTGATGGCATTTCACGACATCACCAGCATTCGAGCCGCAAGACGACATGAAGGCACGCCCGAGAGCGCGCCCGGCAGTCGCGCGGGGTCGCGTGCTGCTGCGCTCGCAACTCTCGTGGCGATACTCGTATTGTACGTATCGGTGCGCCTGGTGCGCGGCTGACACAGAGAACGCTTGCGTGAAACTTGTAATAGCAAACGGGCGGCACCATAGCGCGAAAAGCCGCCGAGTTGGCTCGACGGCTTAATCGAGTTTCAGTCGAAGCGTCACAGGCTCCGATTTCAGTCCGGTGGAACCTTCCGAACCGCTCAGCCCGCGATTAAGGCTGTCTGAAGTCTGAACGAGGTTGGCCACACGCGCCCGGGCAAAGGGCGAGGCCGGAAGGCGAGCCGCTTGCTTGGCGGCTCCAGCGGAGGCGGCTGCGCAGCTACAACGAACAGACCTGCCACACCCGCTGGTCTTCAAGGTTTTTGTTTATCGAGTTGAGCGGCGAGATTCGCTGTCAGGGCCGATGCTAGCTACGCTTGGTCTCCCGCCGCTTCTTCTCTTCCCCTGCGGTTGTGCGCTCCTGGATACCCTTTAGATACTACTCATTTCGTATCCTGATTGAGGCGCTGCCGCCTTGCAAGGCAGCTTCAATCTCGAGTCCGTCGCACTTCAGAACTTTGTTGGGATTCTCGCTTGGTCCAACCATCCAGGCTTGCGTGCCTGGTAGCTTGAACATCTCCGCAACCTTTGCGACCCATTCATCAATCGTGCTCATGGTCGCGTCGGCATACGTGACACTGAAATCCACTACTCGGCCCTTGTGTAGACCGACTGAGACTGAAAGAACATCGGTGAACTGCTCCTTCGCGGCGTCAGTGGCCGGGTCGAACGATAGATACGCAGTCTCATTGCTGGTAGCCGCCATTGCTCGCTCGCGAGCGTCCCTCATCGTTTTCGGCTCGTTCGCCCACCTTTTAGCACTGCCTGGAAACAAGGCTAGTAACTGTTCAGTGCTCATGCCCAGCCGAAGACCACGAACGCTTGGGGAATTGTCCTTCGTCAGACTGCACTTGGATTGGCTTAGTGCTTGTGAGTTTGCCGAAAGCGTCACAAACACAAGCATGAAGAAAGCCATAGCACGCTTATTCATGTTTTCCTCCTTTCTTCTCGCGGTATGTCACGCCATCCATCCGACTCACTGCCCCTGATGTGGTTTAGATCAGATCAGTTTCTAGGTGCTTGCATCTAGCCGTAGAAGCCGACAATGGCTGGCATTTACACGAACATGCTTTTCTCGATGACCACCAGTACATAGACATCTGCCCGCTTTCCTCGCTCAACTGCCTTCTCTGAGGTGCCGTTGTCGCAGGAGGAGCGCAGTCGAACAAGAAGGCTGCACGATGCATATTACGAGGAAGTGCGGACGCGAGCAAGCTGATTTGGAGTATTCGACACAGATCAGCATCCAAGGATAGGCGAACTCGAATTCCATCGGCTGTCTCTGCGGTCTTTGAAGGTGTGGCCTTTTGTTCGCGGGCCGTCGCAGCGCCAGCCGCGACCTCCTTGGAATAACTCCTTTCTGGTGGATACGTTTCTTCGTGAAGGCGCCTGCGGCCCGACTCTTGGGAAGCAATAATACGAATTTTCTTGACATTGACTGGGCAGTAGGGTTATATACACAGCGCATTTCTCTCCGGACTCAATTTTTCAGTGGGAATAATCCGTTATGGCCTGCTTCACAGGCTGACAATATCTGTCTGTCAACCTATCCTCACATTTGGTTGACGAGGCCCTATTCAGGCAACAAGTCGATCTTACAAGGTGTACTCGGGGTCGGCTTCATTAGGCCGCGCACAACGCGGGCGCGGCATCGACCAGGCTCGGTTACAGATCGGGCAACAAGAACAATCTCAGCGTTTACCCCGGCAGTTCCCCTGGAAGGGACACTGTCTTTTGCCAACAAAGGAGGATCTCAGATGGCGAACATCTCTAAGAGAAATAGAAGGAGAGAGAAAGAGATAATGGACGCGTCTAAGAACAGGCGCGAGATAATAGCAGCACAGTTCAGCAGGCGCGACCTGATGAAAATGGGGCTGTTGACTACCGCCGGCTTTCTAATCCCTAAGAACGGGTTGAGCGCTCGCGCCCCCCAATTCGGCGGTGGCGGGTTCGGCGGTAACTGCTTCGGTTTCTACGGTCAGGGAGGCACGCCCGTAAGCCCGCCGACCACGCCCTACCTCGAAGCGATGCCCATCCCGCCTATCGCGCAGCCTGTTCTAAATGCAGATGCCTTGACCGGGCCCTTGCCCCAGGCGGCACCAAACACTGCTGCCGGTGAGGGTCGGACTCGCACACATCAGGCTTTCACCACACTTCCGCCGCAAAAGTACTATGAAGTCCACCAAATAGAAGCCAACATCTCTATGCACCCGCAGCTTCCGGTGCAAAAACTGTGGACGTTCAACGGCACTGTGCCGGGTCAGACTTATGTTTCCCAGTATGGGCAGCCGAATCTCGTTCGCAACTTCAACGATTTGCCGGCCAACAATGGCGGCTTCGGAATACAGTCCGTCTCGACTCACCTTCACAACGGCCATACCCCGTCGGAAAGCGATGGCTTCCCCTGCGACTTTTTTGGAGTAACGAAGTGGTATGACCAGCACTATCCGAATGTGCTGGCCGGTTTCGCCTCGACGCACCCGCCCACCGGCGACATAAACGAGTCGATGAGCACCCTGTGGTATCACGACCACCGCGTCGATTTCACAGCCCAGAACGTCTACAAGGGACTGGCCGGTTTCTACCTGCTGTTCAACCAGTTCGACACCGGCAACGAGACGACTGGCTTTCGTCTGCCCACCTTCCCCGACTTCGATATACCGATGATGTTCAATGACAAGATTTTCGATCCTACTACCGGCTTGCTGGTCTTCGACCTGGCAAACCGGGACGGCATCCTGGGAGACAAGTTTCTTGTCAACGGGAAGATTCAGCCGTTCTTCAACGTCAAACGGCGCCGGTATCGTTTCCGCTGGCTCAACGGCGGGCCGTCACGCTTCTACCAGTTCTACATCACTAAGCAAGACAACACCAATCACAACTTCTGGGTGATTGCCAATGACGGCAACCTGTTGCCCAACCCTGTCCTGACGAGTAACGGCGTCCGCATAGCGGTAGCCGAGCGTATGGATGTGATCGTCGATTTCTCGTCGTTCGCCGCGGGGACCAAGTTGTATATCAATAACCGTCTGGAGCAATGCGACGGGGCTGGACCGACCGATAATATCGTTTCCGCAAGCCAGGGGAACAAGGTGCTCGAGTTCCGAGTGACTTCCGACGCCGTCAGCGATGGCAGCGTAAACCCCGCCACTAACCCTAGCTTCTACGCTGTTCCGGCGAGGGAGCCGGAAGACGAGACTCGGTGCTTCAAATTCGACAGGGAGAATGGCCAGTGGGTCATCAACGACGAAGTCTTTGCCTGCGACGATGTTCGCTTCAAAGTGAAGCGCAACGACGCTGAGATCTGGAACCTCGAGGGCGGCTTCAACTGGCAGCACCCGATCCACATCCACTTCGAAGAGCACCAAATCGTCAAACGGAACGGGAACACGCCGACGTTGATCGAGAGGGGCCGCAAGGACGTCGTGAGGCTCGGTGAGAACGACGATGTCGAGCTCTTCTTCCGCTTCCGAGACTTTGTCGGGCGCTACCCGATGCACTGCCACAACACGATTCACGAGGACCACGCGATGATGCTCAGGTTCGATATCGATGATGTAGGGAACTCCAACGAATCTGATTGCGGACGCCGCTTCTAGGCTTCGCGTTTCCTCGGCATGGCTTTACGAGTCGTGTATGGACCGCAATGTGAAATGCGTGAAAGGAGATAATCATGGCACGTATGAATAGAAGAAGTTTGCTTGCGGCGTTGGCGGTGACGCGGTCATCCAGAGTCGATGACCAATCGCGCGCAGTGACAAGGGCGCGTTATTTCCCCAACGTCGAGCTGACGACGCACGAAGGAAAGAAAGTACGGTTCTACGATGACCTGATCAAAGACAAGATCGTGGTCATCAACTTGATGTACGCCGATTGTGAGGGCATCTGCCCCACAATCACAGCCAACCTGGTGAAGGCCCAGAAACTCCTCGGGGCGCGAATAGGGCGCGACATATTCATGTACTCGTTGACGCTCAGCCCGGAGAAGGATACGCCGGCGGCGCTCAATCATTACGCGAAGATGCATGGGGTGAAGCCGGGCTGGCAGTTTCTCACCGGCAAGCCCGAAGACATAGAGATGCTGCGGCGGAGTCTGGGATTCTCCACTGGCAACCAGAAGCTGGACAAAGACAAGACGAACCACATCGGCATGGTAAAATACGGGAACGAGCGCCGAGAGTGGTGGGGCATGGTCCCCGGCAAGGCCAAGCCTACATGGATCGTCGAGTCTATCCTCTGGATGGATGAGACGAATGTAAAGCCACCCGCAGGCTAACCACCAGCAGTGAGTAAGACTCGCTTTGAAGCAAAGGAGGACGAACATGAAACAGAATCCTGATGTGAGGAGAGGATCAGTCATTGCTCTGCTTCTGGTGGTTGCTGCAATGGTCGGGCCGGGCATCTCCATCTCGCGAGCGCAGCAGGCCCCCGGCGACGGCGTGCAGAAGGCAGCAAATCGATCGAAGAGCTTTCGTGTGCCTGGCGGCCCTGACGCAATAGCATTTGATGGCCGGAGCATCTGGGTAGCAAGCCACATCAGTAATACCGTGACCAAGCTAAGAGCTAAAGATGGAGTCGAGCTCGGTAAGTTTGATGTGGGCCAGCGCCCGGTTGCACTTGCCTTCGATAGAAGCAACATCTGGGTGGCAAATCTTTTCGAGAACACGGTGATGAAGCTGCGCGCGTCGGATGGGGTTGTCCTGGGAACGTATCGAGTCGGGAAGCAGCCCACGGCGTTGCTCTTTGACGGAGCCAACGTCTGGGTGGTCAATAAGCAGAGCGGCACTGTGACCAAGCTGCGCGCTAGCGACGGCAGCAGCCTTGGCACTTTTAAGGTCGGCTCAAGCCCCATGGCGATAGCCTATGATGGAGCCAACATCTGGGTGACCAATAATGGAGCAGGCAGCGTGACCAAGCTGCGTGCGAGCGACGGAGAAGTGCTCGGCACGTTCAATGCAGGGAGCAGGCCCATCGGCATCGCGTTCGATGGAGACAACATATGGGTGGCTAACTTCTATGGGAGTAGCCTGACGAAGCTACAGGCCAGTGATGGAGCCATCCTCGATACCTACCCAGTGCAAGACGGCCCGACCGGTGTTACTTTCGCCGGCGGATACATCTGGGTATCCAACTACGGAGCCAGCACCGTCTCCAAGATAGAGCCGCGCGATGGGTCCCTGGTCAGCAGCTTTGTTGTCGGCAAAGGTCCATCGCCGGTTCTGTTCGACGGACGCAACATCTGGATCGCAAGCTCCGGCAGCAATTCAGTACTAAAAATGCGTCAGAAAGATTCTCAATCAATGAACTGATGGCGAGGGTTGCGCCGGCACTGAAGCACAACAATCTTTGCCAACCAACTTCGGGCGGCGCTGGTTCTTGCCACGCCGCCCTTTCTACGAAAGGAGAGCCGGCGATAGAGCCGCGTAGGCCAAAGTTCGTAGTCCCGCCTTCAGGCGGAAGTTGGTATCCTGACGACGACCTTCCGCTACAAGCTTCCGCCTGAAGGCGGGACTACGAACTTGGGCAGTGAATCTCTGCTCGTCGCGCAATTACTCTTCTTCCGTCGGTCTGATTCTTCCTTCTTCCTGCGCCTTGTGGATGATCTTCTGCGCGATCAGCGCGGGCACTTCATCGTAGTGGTCAAGCTCCATCGTGTACGAACCGCGCGCGCCGGTGATCGAGTTGAGGGTCGATTGATAGGACAGCATCTCAGACAAAGGCACTTGGGCCTTGACCACTGCCTGGTTCCCCTTAGTATCCATACCGGAGACGCGGCCTCGGCGCGAGTTGATGTCGCCGAGTATGTCGCCTGAGTGTTCCTGCGGTGTAGTTATCTCGACGTTCATCACCGGCTCGAGCAACACAGCCTTCACCCTCTCAATCGCAGTACGAAACGCCTTGCGCCCCGCCATCTGAAACGAATGATCGTCAGAGTCTACCGCGTGAAACTTTCCGTCGATCAGCTCGACTTTGAAGTCGATCATTGGATAACCGGCAATCGCTCCGCGCGCCGCGGCGTCCTTGATTCCCTTCTCTACCGCCGGCCTCCACTGTTGCGGTATTGAACCCCCAAAGATCTTGTCGACGAACTGGAACCCTTCGCCGCGAGGCACGCCTTCAAATATGCAAGTCGCCTCGGCGAACTGGCCGCGGCCCCCTGTTTGTTTCTTGTGACGTCCGACAATTTCGGCGCGGCCCCTGAAAGTTTCGAGGTAAGCCACCTTGGGAGGATGAAGCTCGACTTCAACGCCGTAGCGCCGTTTCAACTTATTCACCGCGACTTCGACGTGAGTTTGTCCCGAACCGGAAAGCAAAAACTCATTCGTTTGAGGTTCGCGATCAAATCTCAGCGCCAAATCCTCCTCGAGCATCTTGTGAAGGGCCTGCGAGAGTTTGTCTTCGTCGCTGCGCGTTTTCGCCGTGATGGCAAAAGCGACGGCGGGCCTCGGAAAGTGAACGGTCTCATAAACGATCGGCGAAGCCTTATCGCAAAACGTATCGCCGGTGTGAGTCTCTCTCAGCTTGGTTACCGCGATGATGTCGCCTGCGTGAGCTTCCGGGACCTTCTCGAGCGCTTTGCCCTGGATCACATGCAGCGGGCCGAGGCGTTCGCTTGTGTTCTTGGTTATGTTGTACACGTTGGCATCGGACTTGGTGTGCCCCGAAAAAATCTTGAACACAGTGATGCGGCCGGCGAACGGATCGGCAACGGTCTTGAATACCAGTGCCGAGAATGGAGCGATGTCTTTCACTTCTCGCTCGATCCACTCATCGCTGTCGGTATTGGGATGGCCCTTCGCTGGCCCGAGTTCATCAGGGGCTGGAGCCAGTTCGACCAGAGAAGTCAGCAGCGGCTGGATGCCGATATTCGGAATGCCGGATGCGACCAGGATCGGAAATAGCCTGCGCTCGGTGATCGCGGCTTTTATACCCGGAATCAACTCTTCGTCGCTGAGAGTGCCGTCGGCGAAATATTTCTCCATCAACGCCTCGGAGCTCTCGGCGACAACGTCTATTATTTTTTCACGCGCGGTCTGCGCCGCATCCTTGAGATCATCGGGTATCTCGCCCTGGGTGGCTTTCCCGGTGCCGTCTGCTTCGTAGGTGTAAGCGCGCAGGTGAACGAGGTCGATCACCCCGCGGAAGCCATGTTCGCTTCCGATGGGCATTTGAATCGGCACTGCCGAACGGCCGAATGCCTCGGTGATGCCTGCAACCGCCTGGGCGAAGTCGGCCCGCTCACGATCCATCTTTGAAACGACGATCAGTCGCGGGATGCCGAACTCTTCCGCATAGCTCCATGCTTTTTCAGTTTGCACTTCGACGCCGCTCACAGCGTCGACGACCACAAGCGCCGAGTCGGAAGCGCGCAGCGCAGCCTTCGCGTCGAGTATGAATGCAGCGAATCCCGGTGTGTCCAGTATGTTGATCTTTGTTCCGTTCCACTCGCAGTAAGCGAGCGAGCTTATGATAGTCAGCTTCCGCGCAACCTCGTCTTCATCATAATCGGTGACGGTGGTTCCGTCGTCTACACGGCCTAATCGGTTGGTGGCCCCCGCGTCAAACAGCATCGCCGAAACCAGCGACGTTTTGCCTGCGTGGCCATGACCTACAATGCCAACGTTTCTGATCTCCTTCGTGCCATAGACCTTCATAGAATCGGTCTCCTTTTGATGAATGCTGGGGTTGTCCGGTCCTGCGGTGGCGCGGACGAGTCTCCGTCTGACACGGATTGCTCGTTGCGTATACTCGCTGAGTTAAACTTTCTCATCGCTTCCAAAGATGATGGCTGGCTGAGGATGAGTGCCGTCCGAGCTCTCGCCCAAGTGAGCTTATAACCGAGCAAGCTGGATGCGCAAGCGAGGAGGCGTTTGAGGTGCGTGTCGCTTTTTCTCGCCTTGAGTGTTCATCATCAAGGCCGCTACAATCGCCAGTCCGAGAGGGTTGCTGCACCGTCTTTCCTCAGATGAAGAGAAGCAAACACGAAGACGTACTTTCCAATCAGACTGCCGAGTCTCGCGTTAAGGTGCGCTATGCCGAGACCGACCAGATGAAAGTGGCCTATTACGCGAACTACTTCATTTGGTTCGAAGTGGGCCGCAGCCAGTACT
Organism: Acidobacteriota bacterium; assembly: GCA_038040445.1. Taxonomy (NCBI): domain Bacteria; kingdom Pseudomonadati; phylum Acidobacteriota; class Blastocatellia; genus Candidatus Onstottus; species Candidatus Onstottus frigus. Next base: position 55,221 of record JBBPIG010000016.1, read on the forward strand.
GCAACGACTGCGGCTTCTCGTACCGCGACATGGAGCGAGAAACCGGTCTGTTTCTGATCGTCGCCGAGGCGAGTTGCCGCTACAAGACCCCGGCCCGATACGAAGACGAGTTGATCATTCGGACCAGAATCACCGAGCTCACGCGAAGAACTCTCAGGTTCAAATATGAGATTGAACGCACAGACCAGGCTGCGGTTGCCGTTGGCGAGACTCTTCACGTGCTGATCAACGCCGAGGGCCGGCCCTCGAGCTTCCCGGAGAAATACCTGGCGCTGTTGCGAGGGTAACTAGCATAGGCGCGACCCTGAGAATATTGAAAATTGAGAATTGAAAAATGACAATTGCAAATTGAGAACTTGCGGACCGAGTACGCGGGCCAGTTTTCAATTTGCAATTTTCATTTTTCATTTTTCAATTTTCAATGCTTTCGTCCCATGAGTATGCACCGTCTGATCTACCACAACGATCAAATCGTCGATGCAGCCGAGGTCAGGATCGCGCCGACAACGGCGGGGCTGCTTTACGGTTGGGGCGTGTTTACAACCTTGCGGATTTACGACGGCAAAGCCTTTGCCTTCGATCGCCACTGGAAACGGCTGATGCTTCATGCCGAACGGATTCGCCTGCCGGTGACTCTCGATCTCAAACAGGCCAGGCGCGCGATCCACAAACTGATCGCGGCAAACTCGGTAGAGCATGGAAGAGCAAGACTGACCTTGCTGAAAGGCGATGCAGGCGCGTGGCGTGTCGACCCCGGTCCGGAAACCGAGTTTCTGATTTTCACTTCTTCGGAAGTCCCGCGCGCTGCCGCTGATTTAGCGCTGACGTTGTCGCCTTATCGCCTGCTATCGACCGCGTTGCTCGCCGGGGTCAAGCAGACGGCGATGCTCGAAAACCTGTTTGCTCTCGAGGAGGCCCGAGCGCGGGGCTTCAATGAGACAGTGCTGTTGAACGAGCGTGGAGAGATCGTGTCGGCGGCGGCCGCAAACATTTTCTGGGTGCAAGGCGACGAAGTTTTCACGCCATCGCTCGGGACCGGTTGCGTGGCGGGCATCACCCGCCGGTTTATTCGCGAAATAACGACGCAATGGAAACTTCACCTTGTGGAAGGAAGTTTTCCAGTCCAGAGATTGCTCGATGCGAGAGAAGTGTTTCTCACTTCAACCGCGCGAGAGGTGACCCTGGTTTCGAGCTTCGACTCCAAGGAGTACAGCAACAAGCAGGCTCGCATTGCGAAGCTCATCGGCCGAGAATTCCAAAAGCTGGTGCGTGATGCTACGATCGGTTCTTGAGCGAGCAGACCGGTCTAACAAGGGGGAAGCTAATTTTGGAGATCAATGATCCGGAAGCAATAGACACAATTCTAGACGAAATGAAAACAATCGCGGTCGTCGGTCTGTCGTCCGACGCGACGCGCCCGAGCAACAGCGTGTCGCGCTACATGCAATCGCACGGCTATCGAATCATCCCGGTGAACCCGAACGAGACCAGCGTTCTGGGAGAAGAGGCTTACGCACAGCTTGAAGACGTGCCCGACAAGATTGATCTTGTGAACATATTTCGGCGGAGCGAAGAAGCGGGTCACCACGTCGATGAAGCAATTCGACTGGGCGCTCGAGGTGTGTGGCTTCAAGAAGGAGTGATTGATGAAGAAGCGGCTCGGCGTGCGCTCGATGCGGGACTCGCCGTCGTGATGGACCGCTGCATTCTGAAAGAACATCTCAAGCGAACGCGGTGAGATTCCTTCTTGTTCAAGGTCTCCGCCTGCGGCAGTGGGATATGTACGACGATGGAGGTGTACCACGATGGAGAATCAAGACCTGTCTTACGAGTTAATGAAGTATGAAAATCAGTGGGTGGCCATACTGGAGCCCGAAGAGAGGATTGTCGGAACAGGGGCGGACGCCTATGAGGCACAGCAAGACGCGCAAAGAAATGGCTATTCTGAAGTGCTCTTGATGCGCGTCCGTTCGGCGGATCAACACTATGCTTTGAAGTTAGGCATCTGCAATACGGTGGTTCAATCAACCGTCGCTGTCGCCGGGTGAAGAATGATGTCATACGTCGGGCGATTCGAGCCGTCGCAAAAGAAGACTCCCCGTGGCGAGTAGGCGATCCGGTCTGGGCGCTTCATATCCGTCACGTATCCACAGGAGACCGCAACGATTCCCCATTCCGCCAGCGGCTTTACTTCGCCGCGCTCGCTAAGTGCGTTGCCATTGAGGTGCTGCCAGATCGCCAGGCCCTCCAATTCTTTGCCCGCCAACATTCCATCGCGGTCGTCGTCCAGCGCGGCCAACGCTTGGTAGCCGTTCTCCCAGAACATCCAGAACGTCACGTTGCCGAAGAGCTGCAGCGCCGAGGTGACCTTGCCCGTGTGGTGTGGATCGTTGACCAGCCAGCCGGCGTCTCGGGTAATCCAGGTCCAGCGCTTCTGCTGTCCCGTGCCGTCTGCGTCGAAGGACACATTGGCCGAGTGGTCCTCTAGATCGCGCGCGGCCAGGCTGTTTCGCAAGGGGATCACGATCGGCGTGACTGGCCTCGAGACCGTACCCATCAGCTTGATGCGTTCTTGGAGCGTATCGATTTCTCTCTTGTCCTCATCCTTGTCGAGCAATGGGATCATATAACCGGCCGCCTCTGCAGTCATCGAGTGCCAGCCGAGGCCTGCCTCCTTCAAGTCCTTCTCCTTTTCCCACGCAGCCTTGATGACCTTGCGGTATTTCCTGACTGCCTTCCGCTTCTGGCCCGATTGCTCAATGCACCACGCGTAACCAAGCGCCGCTGACAGGTTGTCTGGGGCCAGTTCGAGCACCTCCGCGTATCGATCGAGAGCTTTGGCCAGGTGCTCCTTGGCTGCCTTGAGCTTGGTGCTGTCATCGGTCGGCTTGACCGTGAACGGCACGTGTTGCGGCTCGTAACTGAACCAAACGCCCTCGCTCTCTCTGCCCTTCCATACCTGGGCGGACTCGGTTCTCAGGGCGTAGGCCATGGCATGGGCTCGGGCAAGGTTGAACCGGACCTCCGCGTTCTTCGGGTCGTTCTTCGCTAGTGCGTCAAGGTTCTTGATCAGCCGCGCGACCGGGACTTTGACCAAGTCCGGACCCGCGTAGCGCGCGCTTACAGGCTGAAGGGGCAGAGCCCATGCGAGCGCCAGCAGAAGGGTCGCGCCCGTCCATCGCGTTGGAAATCGGGTGTTCTGCATAGTGCGAGTCCTACTCAACCGATGAATTTAGTTGCGGGAGCATATGATTGACTTCACAGCCGCAGCACCTAACGCAGCCTTTCCGCACGCACCGTGAATGAAACCGTCGTCAACGTATCGCCTCTCTGAAACTGAGACCATATGCGATAGTTGCCGGGCCGAGGCAGGAACGCGATAAAAGTCGCGTCGGGCCCGCCGCGCAGCTTCGTCTGCTCAGCCGAGTCAGGAACAACCTCTTCTGGATGCGAGTGAACATAGTCGGACTGGTCTTCGCTGAGAATCAGCGTGTGGCCCCAGGCTCCGAGGTAAGGAATAAGATCGCGGACCGGCTCGGACGTCCTGGAATCAGTCAGATGATACTTGAGCGTGACGGGCTGACCGGCAATGATCTTGGAGGGCTCAAGCTTCAATTCGATCTTCATACCGTCGGCTATCCTGGTGAGTGACGCATCAGGCGTGAGCCGCGCACGCGCGCCGAGCAGGTCGCCTGTGTAGCCGGCGGTTGTGATGTTTTGTTGCAGCACCTGAGGGGCGCCTTCTCTGGGATAGAGATCGGAATAGATCTTGTAGCTCCCAGCTTGCGGGAGCACCGTCTCGATGGTGAAGCGTCCATCCGGCTCGAGCGTCGGATGAATGTGTTGGAACTCGGACATATCCTGGCTGACGATGAACAAATGAAAAAGCTTCTCGTGCAGGATATTAAACTCTCTCACCTGCTCTCCGGTCCTGGGATTGAAAATCGCAAAGCGCAGGCGGATCTTTTCGTTAGGCTTTGGCGTCTTGGGGGAGCACTCAACCTTTAGATTGAAGTCGTCGGTTATGCCGGGCGTCACCGGCACGAGAATCATCGAGCACTTGGGACATTTTCCCGGGGCAGTTGTTCGAATATCGGGGTGCATGCTGCAGGTGTACTCGCCGGTTTGCTGGACGACTTCACGAGTGCGCGAGCCCGACGCGGGCGGTTCATTGGCGTTACTTGTTTTGTCCTTGGAAGGCTTTTGGGCTACAAGCTTCATTCCGCACTTTGGGCACTTGCCCGGCTTCGACGACTGAACCTCCGGATGCATCGTGCACGAATAGACGGTGCTCTCCTGAAATGCGGATGAGGTCCGCTGAATCAGAAACGGAGTAACGAGAAACGAACTGATCAGAATTGCCAAAATGCGCAAAGTTGAACTCCTACAAAAGGGTTCGTAGTACGGCCTTTAGGCCGAAGCTTGTACTTGGTCACTGTCCCGTCATGGTGTTACAAACTTCCGCCTAAAGGCGGTACTACGAACGTTTCCTCAGCGTATCCACTGCGCGCTGTTGACTGCGTCGTCTATGGCCTGCTCCAGCTTCTCGAGCTTCGCGAGCACCTCAACGCCTCGGCATCCGTAGTAGTGTATTACGGACTTTGACGTCCCGTTAAGGGTGATCGAGGTGAGGGCCGAGGGGTGATCGGTCACCCACTGCTTACAATCATCTTCGGGTCTCTCATACCGGTCCTTCAGATCGAAATAATTGATCTTCTCGAACGCAACGATAAGCTCTCGAATCTGTTCTTGCGAGATGGCGGATTTCGCTGTGCCGACTTTCTTAACGAACCGGTTCCCCTCAAATAACACGCTACCGTCGGCCGATATCGTTAGCTTGTAAATCGGGCACATCCCGTAGCACCCGGTCCTCTCGAGCGTAATCAAAGTGTCTCGCGGAACGCCTTGCTCGCTCGACGCGCGCTTCTGGATTCGATTGCCTTGCCGCTCGTGGGCGAAGGCCGAGGGCGCAGCCAGTGCCGACAAAATGAGAAGCAGGTTGATCCGAGAGATTGTCCACATAGCCTTGAAGCTCGAAGTTTCATTATAGGATGGCGGGACGATCAGGCGCGAGGGGTCTACAGGGTTATCGTGAAGGCGTTCGAGCCCACACTCTCCGATGTAATCACTTGAATGCTGTTTTCACCCGCCCTGAGACCGAGTTTCTTCATCTTGCCTGTGAGCCTGATAGAAATGTCGGAGCTACTGGCGATGCGAATGCTTCTGTCTTCGCTGTTGATGATCACGCTCGGCGACTCACCGAAACCTGTGCCGTCGATTGTTAGTTGTTTCTTTCCATCAAACCTTATCGAGGTGATCGCCGGTCGCGCATTCGCCGTCAGTTCGAATGCGCCGCGCCCATAGGTCGCAACCTGAATCAGCCCGTTCTTATCCGCGGAAAAATCATGCACGACTACTGGCGGCATTCCGCGGTTGAACGAACGCCAGTCAGCGCCTCGTGTGGTCGAGCGAAAGACTCCGATGTCCGTTCCAAGGTAAATCGTATTGGAATTCGCCGGATCGATCAGCAACGTGCTAGCCGGCACATCCGGAAGACTGCCGCTTATGTCGGTCCACGTATCACCGGTGTCGGTGGTCCTGAAGACGTGTCCCGAGTTGAACCCGGAAACTGTCAGGTAGGCACTCGCCGGGTTCCCCGGATCAACCTTGATGCTGGTAATCGAGCGGTCGGGCAGCCCGCGAGTAATCTCATCCCAGCTTCGCCCGCCATTCGTACTCACCATCGCGCGGCCTTGGACCGAGCCGGTATAGATGACGTTGGTGTTCGACTCGGCGACGGCGATTGCGGACAAGACATCTCGACCTGCATCGGTGATGCCTTTGGTCAGGTCTAAAAAGCCGGCGGGGGCGAACCACGAGTCCCCGAGGTCCGCACTTATGAACAGCCGCCACGTTCCGAAATAGAGCGTCGCGTCAACTGCGTTGCCTTCGAACGGCGGATAGAATGCGATGCGCGGGCTATCGAACGGCTCGCCAAACGCGAAGTTGGATCCTATCTGAGCGTTGAAGGTCCGGCCGTCATTGACGAAGCGAAATATATCGCCGCGAACGTAAGTCAGGAAGACTATGCTTGGATCGAGCGGATCGATGACCGAGTGCCCCCCGTCTCCGCTTGATATCTCAGACCAGCTCGTAGAGTCTCCTGATCGCTGCTGAGTCCCGTTGTCTTGAGTGCCGCCGTAGGTGATCGCCGGATTGGTAGGATGCAGAGTGATGCCTACAAACTGAGTGAGCGTCAACGTCGAGTTCAGCGCTTGAAATGTTTCGCCCCCGTCGGTCGTCTTCGAAACGCCGCCGTCGTTGCCGAGATAGAATTCATTCCCGCCCGCGGGAGAGAACCCAAGCGCGTGTTGATCGGCGTGAGTCTTTGAGCCGCCGGGCGCATATTCAAAGATGCCGGCGCCGCCGTCGTAAAAGTTGAGCGTCAGGTTTCTCCAACTATCGCCTCCGTCGGTGCTCCTGTAGACGTCGCGCGAGCCGATGTAGATTGTGAGCGCATCGCGGGGGTCGGCAACAAGATAGGTGTTGTAGCCGAGTTGCGCGATATCGATTGTTGCAAGGTTGCGCTCGCTCCACGAGGCGCCCGCGTCGGTGCTGACCCTCAGGTGAGCTTCGGGGTTAGTTCCAACAAACCCGCCGAAGTAAACATAGATCGAATGCGGATCAGCGGGACTCACTGCAACTCTGATATCGCGGCGCTTGGTCAGCTCATATTGTGCCGTGAAAATGCTCGCCCAGGTGTTCCCAGCGTCGGTCGAGCGATAAAGGCCAAACGCAGGATCGACGTCTTTATCGATGCGAGAAAGACCCGCGTAAATAGTTTGCGAGTTGGCCGGATCAATCGTCACGTCACGAGCCGCGCCGGCAAGGGCTCTGGTCCAGGTGACTCCGCCATCGCTCGATATGTACACACCGCTCGCCGTGATCTTGTCGGCCGATACCTTCGAGTACTGCGCTAGGTAGACGCGATTCGGATTAACCGGATCGATCTCGAGCTTGGCGATCGTGCCCGGCGATGGAAGCGACTTGTTGCTGAGTCTAATCCACGTTGCCCCCGCGTCGGTCGACTTCAACACCCCGCTTCCGAGATAGCCGAGCTTGGTATCTCCCATCCCGGCGTACACTATTGAGGGGTTGCTCTTCGAGAAGGCGAGTGAGCCAACTGCCAAATCTACTTGATCGTCGGAAACCGGGACGAAGCTGCTGCCACCGTCCGTGGAGCGCCATATGCCGCCGGTCGAACTGCCGATCAACACCAGTTGCGAGTTCGCGGGGGACACGCCGACTGCGTTGACTCGTCCGCTTGTAAGCCCCCAGGCGTTGTACCAGGCGGAAACGGTTGGCGAAGGCCCGATTGCACGCCAGCTCTGCGCTGCCTGCGGGACGAATACGCTATTGAGGTGATATTCCGGCTGTGACTCCCACGCTTTCAGTCGCGCGTCGGGCGGGATCTTATTTGCGGGATACGTGCGCTGAAATGTAAACCAGTCGCTGCGGCCTTCCTGGTCTTCATCGAGGCCGGGTCCCGGCTCTGGTTCTGTCGCTGCTCGAACAAGCGATGTGCCGGGCCGCAAGCCGGGCAGGTGAAACAGGCTCTGGAAGTTGGTTGCAAGAACTCGCGTCGTCCGCTGCGTTCGTTCAACCGAGTGAGCGGTCGTAACAATGGCCGGCGAAGCTGAAAGCCGAAAGCCGCCCGACGCTACCGCGAGCGTGCAAGCCGCGAACAGCACTGCTTGCCGCGCCACGCGGCGATGAGAAGACGGGAAACGCAGCCTGGTTGTTGGTCGCCTCAGCATCACACAGAATCCTGGTTGGTCAGAATTGGCAGCGAGTTACGCCACAGTGCGAAAGCATAATCTCGATGCGGGGGCGTTTCAATCTAATTCGCGGCTTCGGCAGATTCGACCGCCGGAGCTTGCGTGGCCGATTCGTGCATCCAGCGACGCAGCTTCTCCATGTCTTTGGTGACGGTTCGCGACCCGGCGAATAGCACCAGCCCCAGCAACACGCCGAGCACCGGAATGACGTACAACGCCGAGTGCAAGCCCTGGGACGCAAACGGTCTCAGCGCTTCAAAGCTGGTATCGGTTACGCCGGCGGCTAATGCCGCGGTGCTGGTGAAATGACTGCTTAAGATCCCCATACCTATTGGACCGAGCGACGCGCCCAGCACGTACATCGCAAAGAAGTACAGCGCCATCGCCGTCCCTCGAAGCGACGGCTCGATTACGTCTTGAATTGTCGAGTAGACCGTCGAATAGTAGACGTACATCGAAGCCATGCCCAACCCTGCCAGGATCGTGAAGCTAACCATGTCTCCGACTGGAACGCCGAGTCCGAAATACATCAGCGGAACCGAGATGAATATCGCGACCGCGCCGACGATCAATCGCCCGTTCGGCTTCCGCCTCATGATGCTGTCGCCGAGCATCCCGCCAAGAATGAGACCGGGTATCCCCGAAAGCCCGTACACCACCATCGATATCATCCCTGCGTCGAATTTGTTGAGATGATGCACCCGTTGGAGAAACGACGAGAGAAATGTTCCGATCGCATACATATTGAAGTTGTGCAGCGCGCCCGACGCGATGAGCCACCACATCGTCGGGATCGATAGCACGAGGAGGTAAGGCGAGCCCTCGCGCTTTGCTCCGCTGATGTTGTGCAGCTCAGACGCCCCGCGCTTCGGTTCGTGAACGAACAACGCAAGCACAGCACAGATCAATCCAGGAATTCCGGCGATGTAAAATGCGGGCCGCCAACCGTAACGTTGAGCGAGCCAACCGCTGACGGCGAAGCTCAGAGCGATGCCGATCGGGAGGCCGAGCATGAAAACAGAAAGCGCCTTCGCGCGCCTCGCGGCAGGGAAGAGGTCGCCGATCAAAGAGGTCGAGGCCGGAGCGCACGCCGCTTCGCCAACTCCGACGCCCAGGCGCACGACGAAGAGCTGAGTGAAGTTCTGGGCGATGCCCGAAACGGCGGTGAATAAACTCCATACGAAGACGCCTGCGGACAGAATCCACGTACGCGTGAATTTGTCGGTCATCCTGCCGAGCGGCACGCCGACCATGGCATACAGCAGCGTGAAAGCGGTGCCGAGCGTTCCAAGCGCAGTGTCGCTCAGTTTCCATTCATCGCGAATGGTCTCGCCGACCGCGCCGAGCACTTGCCGGTCGAAGAAGTTCATCGTGTTGATCGCGAACAAAACCGCCAGCGCGAATGCTACTCTGCCCTTATTGGTCATTTCGATCTGCCTTTCCTTAACAAACCTCGAATACCCACAACGCCGGGTGGGGGATCGGCAACCCCAACGGGGTTGCATCTCTCAGCCCAAGGTTGCTGTACTCGGCTACCTTGGTGACGGTGGCATACCAAGCGCGGAGACAGTCCTTCGCGTCAACCCCGAGGGCGTTGCGGCCTACGGCAGCCATTCGCACTTCGGTCGCTAGTGAATCGACGCGCGAGTCGCAACCCCGTTGGGGTTGTGCCTCGTTGGATCATCTCTTGTCCCAGGGTAGGAGTACCAACCCTGGGGCTGATAGCTGCAATCCCTTTGGGATTGCCTCCCCGAGCTGCAAATAGGGGGATTCTGCGATCCTCGTGGTTACTTGAACGGGCAATCGCAATCTCACTTGCCTTGAAAGCTCGCCTTTCGCTTCTCGAGGAATGCCTTCACACCTTCAGCGAAATCGGCCGATTGAAAGCACACCCCTTGATTCACCGCCTCGAAGTCCAGCGCCGCCGCGAGGTCCGAAGTGAGCCCGTGATTCAGGCCTTCCTTGATCTTTCGCAGCGCGATCGGAGCGGCTTGCGCCAGTCGCGCGGCCATCGCAGTCACCGTCGAGTCGAGTTCCTCGAACGGCACGACTCGATTCACCAGTCCGAGAGCAAGCGCGTCATTGGCGGCGATGATTTCACCGGTGGCCATCAACTCGAACGCCTTCGCGTAGCCGACTGTGCGCGGGAGGAAGAAAGTCGAACCGCCATCGGGCATCAATCCGATCTTCACAAAGACCTGTCCGAACTTCGCCTGCTCGGACGCGATCAGAATGTCGCTCGCCAACGCATAGTTGCAGCCGACTCCGACAGCGTGCCCATGAACGCGAGCGATAATCGGCTTGGGCAGACGGCGCATCGCCAGAATTGTCGGATTAGTGTGCTCGCGCAGCGAGGCAGTGACGTCGATGCTTTTGATGTCGCGCTCGGAGGTAGCTTGCAGATCGGCGCCCGCGCAGAAGGAGTCGCCGGCGCCGGTTAGGATTACGACCTTGCTTTCGTCTTCGGCGGAGCGCTGGATTGCTTCGTGGAGCAACTCGACGGTCTCGGTATCAACCGAGTTACGGCGCTCGGGCCGGTTTATGGTGATGCGCTTTATGCCGTCTTCGAGCGTGACCAGCAGCTTATCACTCGATGCCATGCTGTTCCTTTCGCAATTGGAATGTGAGATGGGAGCGGGCGTATTCTCTTATAAAGCTAGTGGATTTGCAATGCGGGTGCAGCAGCACATCGAAACGTACAATCATTGACCAATCATGGCTCGGGTAGCTAGAATGCGCGTCATTTCAGATAAGGATTATGCCGTCCAAGACACTGCTTACGAGGCTGGCAAACGGTTTCCCAGGCGGGTCACCTCGCTTGACGGCCTTGTTCATCGGAACTTCTATGGCATTGCTATATCTGCTTACTCTGACAGCAGACTATTACTGGGACGGGATCACCTTCGCACTGCAGATCGAAAAGGTGGCAAAGATGGAACGGGACGCCGCCCTGCTCTTCCATCAGAATCACTTGTTTTATAACGGTGCATGCTATGTGCTCTATTGCGCCGCTCGCGCACTGGGCCTATCCATACGTGCACTCCACCTGCTGCAAGTGTTCAACGCAATTGCCGGTGGAATTACTGTTGGCGTCTTCTATCTCATAGCTTGGAGGGTAACGCACAGCCGGCACGCAACGATGATCTCGACTGCCGCTCTTGGTTTTTCGGCCGTATGGTGGAAGGTGGCGACTGATGCGGACGCCTACGTCGTCAGTATGTTGTTGATGTTGATCTGTGCCTCCACTCTTTTAAGCGCGAAGCCGCGCTGGTTTCTCGCGGGATTTGCGCTTGCGGCGGCGATGCTCGTTCATCAACTGGCAATGCTGTTCTACCCTGCAGCGATAGTCGCGGTTTTCACAAATCGCAGTGTCGAGAAAAAGTTTCCATTTTCGGCGAAGCTGAGCGCATTGGCGTTGGGTGCGACAGCAATCGTCTATTATCTTTGTGCCCGATTCTTCCACGATATAAGAGAGCCGCTCGGTGTCGTGAAGTGGGCGGTGTCAAATCCCGGTGGTGTCTCGCCGTCGTGGAATCCGCTGCGTGGGCTGGCGCTGCTCCCGCGCGGCAATCTGGATATGATCGTCGGGCATGACCTTGCTCTATACCGGAGCCAGGGCGGTTCGATCGAGAAGGTGGTTACGTTGGCTGCTCTGCTCACCGCGATCTGTTTCTTAGTCGCGTTCGTGTTAAGAGTAAGGAACGCGGAATTGCTTAGAGCCTCGTTCAGTCTAGCTCCACAGGCGCGTGCCAGGTGGGCCGCGTGTGGCCCAGTTCTCATCGCGTGGATCGGCGCATACTCAGTCTTTTTGTTATTCTGGGAACCTTGGCAAGTGCTCTATCGCGCGTTTTACTTGCCCGCCTTCGCTCTTACGCTAGGCCTCGGTTTGAGCACTTATCAAACGGCCTTCCCTGCGCGAGCGACGGCGCTTCTGGTTGCTACACTGGCGCTTTTCAACTTTGCTTTCTTCATTTCTCCGCACATGAGAGCGGCCTCTAACCCGAGCGTTGCAGCAGCCCGCAACGCAAATCATGTGTGGAATGCGAAAACCGTGATTTATTTCCTGGATCGCAATGAGGCGGACACTGCATTCGAATACTTCAATAACCAGACCCAATGGCGAAGATTCACTATACGAGAGCGGAGCGGCATTGATGATGAGATTCAGAATGCATCAAGCCAGGGCGGGCAGATCTGGCTAAACAAGGGCGCGGCTGAATCCGTTGGGTCCGAGTGGTTGTCGAAACGGGCGCATGGCAGGGAAATCACGCTTGACTCACCCTTCGCGCCGGCACGCTATGTTGAACTGCTCCCCAGTCGGTACGCGTCAAACAGTTCTTTACCTGTTAGACATCCGAAGCTTTGGTGACTTATTATCGCTTCCTAGAAACAGGCATTCGAAATTTAGTTCAGCCGTTAAGGAGCATCGCCGTGAAAAGAGCGCTTCTGCTTGTCATCAGCTTATCGCTACTACTTCCCTTCTCTGCGCACTCAAAAACGACGCGCACAAACGACGAAGCAACGATCTACCGCGACGAATACGGGATCCCGCATGTGTTCGCGCAAACGCTCGAGGCCGCATCGTTTGCCGTTGGCTACGCTCAAGCCGAGGACCGGCTTGAGGAGTTGCTAAAGAACTACCGCCGGGCCAACGGCACGATGGCCGAAGTGTTCGGGCCGGACTCTTATCGCTCAGACCTGATCCAACGAATGTGGCGGCACTCCGAAATCAGCCGCGAGAAGTACAACGAGGTCAGCCCAAAGATGCGGGCCGGCATCGAAGCCTATATCGACGGAGTTAAGACTTTCATGCGTGAACACCCCGATCAAGTGCCGGCGTGGGCCCAGGAGATTCACCCCTGGGATGTGATCGCGCTCGGCCGGTACATCATCTGGGGATGGCCGCTTGGCGAAGCCGGCGGCGACCTCCAGCGCGGCGGCCTGCAAGCCGATCCGGCTGTCTATCGCGGCTCGAACGAAATGCTCATCGCTCCCAGCCGCACTGCGATGAACGCTCCGATCGCAGTGATCGATCCTCACTTGAGTTGGTACGGGGAGTTCCGCTTTTATCAAATCAGGATCTACGCCGGCGATTACAACGTGTCCGGAGTCTCGATACTCGGCGTTCCCTTTCCCATCCTCGCCCACAGCCGCTACTGTTCGGTAGCGATGACGACCGGCGGTCCTGACACGTCGGACATCTACGAAGAGGAACTCAATCCGGCAAACCGGCGCCAGTATCGCTACGATGGCGCATGGCGCGACATTCAAGTGCGCAAGCAAAAGATCGGAGTGAAGAAAGGCGATACAGTCGATTGGCGCGAGATCGAAATCGAATATACACATCACGGTCCGATAGTCGCACACAAGGGAGACAAGGCTTACTCGATGGCGATTCCCTACGCGAATGAGGTAGGGCTGACGGATCAGATCCACGAAATGATGACGGCGCGGAACCTCGATGAAATGAAGCGCGCGCTGGGACACCTGCAGTTGATGGCTCAGAACATAATGGTGGGAACGGTTCAGGGAGATATTTACTATGTTCGGAATGGGCGGGTCCCGATTCGCGCGAAGGGCGTCGATCCGAGCAAGCCGATTCCCGGCAACACCTCGGCGACCGAGTGGCAAGGCATTCATCCGCTGAGCGATCTGGTTCAGATAACCAATCCGCCCAGCGGCTACATGCACAACTGCAATGTGTCGCCGTTCGGGATGATGAAAGACAGCCCGCTCGTGCCCGAGAAGTATGCTGCGAACCCTTATATCTACAACGCGACGAAAACAGCGCCCCGCCATCAGCGAGCCGAGATGATGACCGACTTGTTGGACGCCGCCAAAAAGGTGACCCTCGAACAGGCGATCGACATCGCGTTCAATCCCCAGGTCTACCACGCAGAGTTGTGGCAGTCGCGTTTGAAGGCCGCGTGGGTGAAAGCCAATGCCGGCGGGAACGGTCCCTCGGCAGTTTCATCTGATGGGACAAATGGCAGGGCAGGCGTCTCGGCCGATGCGCTGGAAGTCTACGACTCGATCCAGAAATGGAATCGCCGAAGCGACGCTGAGTCAGAAGGCGCCCTTGCTTACTACGCCTTTAAGAAGGCACTGGGTCCGGGGCTTGCGAGGCAAGTCGAGGTACCTTCCGACATCAGCGATGATCAACTGGTCGCGGCGGTTGGAAAGGCGACCGAGTGGCTAAAGTCAACCTTCGGCTCGCTACATGTTCAGTACGGCAAATACTTTCGAGTTGGCAGACAAGGCGGCGACCGAACATTTGCCGTTGGAGGAGGCTCGTTGAACGGCGGCGCGAACAACGTCGGCATGGCTACGCCGCGCGCGATCAGCTTCGGCCACGCCGGAAAAGAGATGGTCGGGCAAGGCGGGCAGACTTCTACGCAAATCGTAGTTATGACAAACCCGCCGAAGTCCTATGCGATTATTCCGCTTGGCGAAAGCGATCATAAAGAAAGCGGACATTGGGACGATCAAGCGGAGAAACTTTTCAGCAAGAGCAAAGTGGCGCCGACATTCTTCATGGATAAGAACGGGTTGATGAAGCACGTCACTGCGAAGAAAGTTTTGAAACGGCCAGCGGCAGCTCAAGCCGCGCGGTAGGAATCTAAGCTGTATGAGAATCACAATACTTCCGCTTCTGCTTGTAGCGCTGGCAGCCTCGGCTCGGGAACCCACGAGCAAAAATGTTGATCTCGGCAAACAGTTCAGCATCAAGACTGGTCAGCAGGTGGTGGTCAGAGGAGAAAAGCTTTGCATCCTTTTCAAATCTGTTTCCGATGACTCGCGTTGCCCTACTGGCGTGCAGTGCGTGTGGGCTGGAAACGCCGCGATCGAGATTGAAGTCTCGAAGAAGAATGCGCCAACGGTCGCGACGCTGAATACGTTTTCGGAGCCAAAGGAAATCGACTACAAGGGATTCAAGATAAGACTGGTGGCGCTAAACCCTTACCCGAAGATCGATCAGAAGATTGATCCGAAGCGTTATGAGGCGAGCTTGATAGTTACGAAGAATGAGTGATCTGTGTGCGGCCCTAATAGGTTCCTCAGCTTGATGACCGCTGCTAGTTGCAGTATCTTCAGCCTATGGCTACTACCGTAGATAAGTTAATCGAGCAGGCGATGACTTTGCCAAGCGAATCGCGTGCAAGACTGGCAGACCTTCTGGTGGAGAGTCTCGATGCCGGCGAGCTGGGGCGGATCGACCGCCTTTGGGCTGCTGAGGCGAAACGCCGACGTGACGAAGTGCGCGCCGGCCTGGTGGAGACCGTTCCGGGCGAGGAGGCTCTCCGCAAGGTTCGCGACTCTCTTGGGCGATGACTGGAAAAGTCGAGCGGACCCTCTGGCTGCTCCACGATGCGAGATGGTAACGATAACCTTTCCAGACCGTGATACCGAAAAGCGAGCGCTGGCCTTTCTGCTTGGACGCTTCTCGGGGCGCGTTCAGCGTTCCGGCGAACATACAGTTACCAAGGAAGCGTTAGAGGCTCTTGCCGCTCATGAGATTCCGTTTACGATAAGAACGCAAAAGCCCCAAGAGAAGCTTCAGACAAAACGATAACTTGGGTTATTGATTTGCGCCGTCCTGTTGCAGTGACTGGCGATCGAGCAGATGTGTGCAGACGAAGCCAAGGCTCGACTTCATGCATGAGACCGTGGCGAGATTTCAGCATTATGAGAAGAAGAAGCGATTGCCTGGTTGAATGAGCAAGCTACAAAATGAAACTCAAACTGGTGAAAGCTATAGTCACTCGGCGACCACACGGGTCATTCGCAAGGGGGCAAGGCTATCGCACATACATTCTCGGGTCAGAAAATATCCGACATACTTAAGCAAAAGAAGGGTAGCATGAAGCCGGCTCAGCTACCGGAAGGCTCGCGCGGGCTGGGATGAGTTCAACCGGTTGACTTGGGAAGAGATTGAAAGTGGAGCAAAGGCAAACAAGCCGGGATTCAAAGTCGTGCGAAAGTTACTTACGGATAAGAGGTTTGACAGATGAGTACCAACGTGTTCGACAAACTCATTGCCTTCTTGATCGATTTGGAGCAAAGAGGAATAAACTACACCGTGGCTCACAATCGCGATGAGGCCATTATGGTCATCGCTGCTGCGCCCGGTGAACGTTGGGAGATTGAGTTTATTGATGATGGATCCGTCGAAGTAGAACGGTTTATCAGCGACGGGCAGATATGCGGCGAGGAAGTTCTCGCTGAGTTGATTGCCAGGTATGCGCGAGAAGAAAGTGACGATTTGGAATTGCCTCAAGAAGTCGAAGTGCTAACCGCTGGCGGCGAATAGCTACTGACGAGGAGAATAAGCAATCAGAAACCCAACGCGCCTTTTATAGAGAGAACCATCCAACCGGTCCCTGTTTCGAGTAAGACCCACAGCGAAGTGCATGGCGACGAGGATTGACGATCAAGTCCGAGCTCGCCACCGTGTTATAATCTCGCCAACAATCAATGGCCACCTTCACCATACTCGAACCCATGTCGACCGGCGACGTGATCGATCGGGCGGTTCGGCTTTACCGGCGCAACTTCACTCCCCTTGTTGCGATCACCGCAGTGCCGACTCTGATTGGCTACGTCGTTTCGCTGATGTTCTGGTACGGCTACACGAGTTTGCTGACCGGAGCCGCGGGTTCAGGCAATGTGCCGATCACAGCGCTGTGGATGCTCGTGCTCGGCGGGCTTGGTTATCCGCTCTGGATGTTTGTGCTGCTGTTGACCGTATCCGGCCTGTGCCGCGTAGTCGGCGATCACCTGATGCTGGGCGAGCCAATAACATTTCGCGGATGCTTCAGGGCAGTGAAGCGCAGGCTCGGGGCGATCACGTTAATGGGATTGCTATCGGTAGCTCTGCTTTTCGCCGCGTATGTAGTGATCTCCATCGTGGTGATCGTCCTGGCTCTGGCCGTCGGTCTGATCGTCGGCGTAATCGCGGCGGCGCAGCTGCCTCAGTGGATAGCAACGGTGACATTGGCGCTTACGGTGATCGTAGCCGTGGCGGCCGGTCTCCTGTTGATCTGCGTAGTCGCTTCGCGAATCGTGTTCCTTCCGCAGATCGTGATGATCGAGGGCGCATCGGCGGGCAATGCCCTCGGCCGCGCAATGCGTTTGGGTAAAGGCAATTGGTATCGCGTGGCAGCGATAGTCATTTTCACTTACTTTGTATCGCTTTCATTACTCGCGGCGCTAACGCTGCCGGTGCTCTTAGGGTTGTACCTCTCCGGTGTGCTGAGCACCAATCTTTTTCTCAGCCCGGCTTGGAGCATTCTCTATACCTCGTTCAGAGATATCTCGAGCTTGCTGAGCTTGCCGATCTGGATCGTGTCGTTTACGCTACTGTACTTTGACAGCCGCGTTCGAAAAGAAGCCTATGATGTGGATCTGATGGCTCGAGAGATCAACCCGGGATTCTATTGGCAGCCTGCGGTGCAGACATCGGCGTTCGGCTACCAAGTGCCCGCGCAGTTCGCGCAGGGACGTGCCTACGTTCAGACGAGCCCGCTAGGACTTGCGGGATATTATCCTCCTCAGCCGCGAGTTGAGGCCGCCTCAACTGGAGGCTCGGCGGCGCCACGTGCGAAGCCCGATGAGTTGCGTGATAAGTTCGAGCGCGCCGCCGAGAGCATAGGCGGGCGAGGTGAGGGGGGCGGAGATCGCTTCGAGACTGTAGGCGACTCGCGTGAGGTTGCGACTGCGAAGTGCAAAGCATGTGGCGCTGCGCTTTTGACCGGCGCGAGCTTTTGCATGAACTGTGGAAGCGTGGCGCAAATGGATTGAGGGTACTGCGCGTCTGAGCGATCGGATACCATGTCGAAGCTGGCACTAACTACCCTTCTGACACTCCTCTTTGCCGCCGAAGCGACGGCCGCGTCGAATCTGCTCAACTATGAAAATCGCGTCGTACGCGCAGCCGAGCAGATCGAGCGGATCAAGAAAGACAAGGAATACGGCGAAGAGGGAATCACCCACATTAAGGGGCTGCTGCCGAGATCAGAACAGATAGAGTTCAACGGCAGCGAAGTCTCGGCCGACAACACCTGGCTATACGCGCTGCTTGAATCCTATGCGGCGGAGAAGGATCCGCAGCAGCGTGTTGCCAGGCTCAACGAGGCTAGCGGGATGCTGCGAGCGCTGGATGACCATCTGCGCCGCGCCCAGGCAGGCGAGTCTAATGACCACGGCGGCGCGCGGGACAAGATTCGTGAGATCCTGAGCCGTTCCCCCTACCAGCCCGAGCGCGAGACCGCGATTGGCGCCTTTATCAAGAGAGGGTTGCGAACGGTACGCGGCTTCGTGAGCGACGTGTATTCTGCACTGACACGCTTGCTGGAAAAGCTCTTCGGAGCCAGCGCGCAAGGCGGGTGGATCTCCACCTTGTTGATCGTTGCGCTGCTGGCAGCGGCGCTAGTCGTCGCGGCGCGAATGGCTCGAAGGCTGCGTGTGCCTCGGGCGAAACGAAAGAAGACCCGGCTGATACTTGGTGAAGAAATAGGAGCGGACGGCACATCTCGCGAGCTTGCAGACGCCGGCCTTGCCGCCGCTCGAGCGGGCGACTTTCGCACCGCGGTTCGAAAGCTCTACGTCTCGTTGCTCTACGAGTTGGGTGAACGCAACTTGATCGAGCTTGATGACAGCGCGACGAACCGCGAATATTTGAGCAAGGTTTCCCGTTTCACCGCGCTGGCTGCTCCGATGCGCCACCTGACTGACCGCTTCGATCAGGTGTGGTATGGGATGTTCCCGTCATCAGAAGAAGACTTTGCCGAGTACCTCGGCCACTACGACGAAGCGATGGAACGAGCGCGGACGCTGAGCCAACAGGCTGCGAGCGCTTCATAATGCGGCTTGTTGGGCGCGAACAGCGAGTGTTAGACTTCTTGCGTTTGGGGGTGCCAGGTTTCGACGGGGGTACTCCGAGGTGAAAGATGCATACCGCGGCCCATGCACCGCGTTATCAAGCTTGGAAAAACACAATCGCGAATAGCGAACTAGCATTGGCTGCCTAATCTCAGCCACGTTTCCCCCGGCATCGCCTGTGTGCCGGGAAGAAGCGTAACTTTAGCAGGCTGCCCCGAAGGACCCGTGCTCAGGGGGCCGGAGGGTAAGATCAATCTGGGCTAGCTTGCCGTGATGCTTCGTTGCTTCCGCGGTCACGGCTGGCGAATCAAGAGGAAGCAACTAAGTATGTAGGTTCTTTCGCTGAGGGCTTCCGGACGAGAGTTCGATTCTCTCCACCTCCATTGAAGATCGTGCGCGAAACGGTTTAGACACCTATCGGGCGGACGCTCCCCTGAGTTGAAGGGCGAGGCGTCCGCTCGTCGTTTTATGTCGGAGTAACCGATGACCGACCGCCTGGATGAAGCGTCAAGGCTCGCCCACCTGTTGCGCGAGATAGAGGAACTGGAAAAGACTCGAACGGCTCTGCTGAACCGGGTCGAAAGCGCGCGAGCCAATTTGCTCGCAGCCGGCAATCGTACAACCGCAATACGCGCTTCCGTCGATTTGTTGTGCGACCACCTCACCGAAGTCGCCACCACCACCGCGGAACTCTCTCTTCTTGATAGCGAGATGCACGAAGTTGAACAAATCGTCCGAGAGGCCGGCAGCGAGTCCTCGGGACTTGCGTTCGAGTCGGATAGCTTGCAGGAGACGCTCGATGAAGCCGATGAAGAACTCGAGCGCCTCTCGTCGATATTGGTGGAGCGGAGGGGAAAGCACTCGAAGGGACATTGAGGATTTCCGATTGTCGATTGCTAGAAGATTGCCGATTGCCGATTTGAAGGTCGGTTTGACCGTGTCACTCGAGGTTTTTGTTTCTCGTTCTAAGGCGGTTTTGTTTCTCTTTTAAGAAAGACCAAAATGGAGAGCTCTGAAATCGGCAATCGGCAATCGGCAATCGGCAATTCACAGAGCTCTGACATCGGAAATCGGCAATCAGAGGCTCCCATCGGGATATTCGATTCGGGTGTCGGGGGGCTCACCGTGTTTCGGGCGATTCAGCGGCGGCTTCCAAACGAGAGCCTGATCTACCTCGGGGATACGGCGAGAATTCCATACGGAGTTCGCTCGGCCGCAACCATCGAGCGTTACGCATTCGAGTGCGCTGCTTTCATTCAGTCCAAAGGCGTCAAGGCCATCGTGATCGCGTGCAACACCGCGTCGGCGCTGGCCGCCAATTATCTGCGGAGCAAGTGCTCGGTTCCAGTGATCGGCGTGATTCGTCCGGGATCTCGCCGCGCGGTTGAACAAACCCGCAATGGCCGCATCGGCGTGATCGCCACCGAAGCGACCGTCGCCAGCGGAGCTTATGAGCGAGCGATGCTGACAATGCGAGGCGGTCTGGAAATAACTTCGCGAGCGTGCCCGCTGTTCGTGCCGCTCGCCGAAGAAGGCTGGTTGAATCACCCGGTAACCCTGCAGGTTGCCGAAGAGTATCTCGCTGAGCTGCGATCCAGCCGCGTTGACACTCTCGTTCTAGGCTGCACCCATTACCCGATACTCCGCCCGGTGATCGAGCAAACGATGGGCAATCAGATCAAGTATGTAGACTCTGGCGACGCCGTGGCGGATAGGCTTGCAGAGATGCTCGAAGAAGAGGGTCTTGTTTGCGAAAGCCGGCAAGACCGAACTGAAGAGTTTTATGTCACCGATTCCGCTGCGCGGTTTCGCCGCGTTGCCGAGTTATTTCTGGGCCGGCCCCTGGAGTCGGTCGAAACCGTCGAGTTGGGTACTGTTTGATGGCATATAAGAGATCCGGCGGACGCGCCTACGATGAGATGAGGGACGTGAGAATCACGCCCGGGTTTACCCGGTATGCGGAAGGCTCGGTTTTGATCGAGATGGGCGCCACGCGGGTCATCTGCACGGCGTCGATCGACGATCGCGTCCCTTTGTTCAAACGCGGAAGGGGCGAAGGCTGGGTGACCGCGGAGTACTCGATGTTACCGCGCGCGACCGAGACCCGTACTCAACGCGAAGCCGGCCGCACCCAGCTATCGGGCCGCACGCAGGAAATTCAGCGGCTGATCGGACGCTCGCTGCGGGCCGTAGTGCAAACCAATCGATTGGGTGAACGCACGATCTATCTCGACTGTGACGTAATCCAGGCTGACGGGGGAACCCGGACGGCTTCGATCACCGGCGCTTTCGTTGCGCTGGTTCTGGCGCTACGCAAGCTTTACAACGACGGCAAGCTTGCCGCGCCGCTCCCGGTGACAGACTACGTGGCAGCGGTGTCGGTTGGAGTCATCGGGGGAGAGACTCTGCTTGATCTGGACTACGGCGAGGATTCGCGCGCCGAGGTCGACATGAACATTGTCCGCACAGGCTCCGGACACTACATCGAGATTCAGGGCACCGCAGAATCCAAGCCGTTCACCCACGACCAGATGAATCAAATGACCGAGATGGCGAGCCGTGGGATCGAGCGGCTTCTGGAGGAGCAACGCAAAGTGCTAGGCGATTTGCGGTGAGGCTTTAGGGTTCAGGGTTCGGGGTTCCGGGTTCAGAGTTCCGGGTTCAGAGTTCAAGCCTTAGCTTGCAAGCAGCTTTGCTGAGTTACACCTGCAACCTGAAGGTTGAACTCTGAACCCTGAATCCTAACCCTGAACCCCGAACTCTGAACCCTGCAAGGTTGTGGTAGACTTAGTTGCAAGCCAGCGTGATCAACAAGCAGTTGGAGGCATTATGAAGCACACGGGTCTGTTGTTTATAGCCCTGGTACTCTTGGCGATTGCGCCCGCAGCCATGGCGCAAAACGCGCAAGAGTTCGCCGATCCCGCAGGACAGTACAAACTCACACTGATGGGCGATTGGCGGGCCGTCTCATACAACGACGCGGTCGGGCGTCAAAAGACGGAATTCGTCTATCGGGATCGCAGCGAGGGCTTGCTGAAGGTAGTCAGGGAGCCGCTCACCGGATCGCTGGCGGAAATGGTCCGTCGAGAAGAAGAGAATCTCAAGATTTACCGGTCCGGGTTCGAGGGCTCGTCCAGCGAGCCGTTTGGCGGAGGCCCGCTGAATGGGATTCGATTGTCATTCTTCAGCACCGAGGGCAATCGCAAGATGGCAAACACGTTTTACTACCTTCAGGACAAGAGTGCCGTGTGGGTGCTGCGTTTCACCGGGAAGCGAGGCTCGTTGGACGCTATACGAAACGTCACCGATCAGATCGCTCGGAGCTTTCGCCCACTGTAGTAATGATTCTTCATAAGACGACGCCCGGCTTATTCCCTTACTTCATGCTCATACCTTTCGCCGCGACGTTGGGTGCTATTGTCTTTCGCCGCTTCGTGGTCTTAAGACTGCTGGAGCCGCTGAGTCGAGGCGGCAAAAAAAGGGACTCCTTAGTTACTCTGGGACACGTGAACGCGCGCCAGACATCTCAAGCTCGCTTGAATCACGGCCTATGATCGAACGCGCTTTTGGGCTCACAACAGACCTTTACGAACTGACGATGGCGGCCGCCTATTTTGAGAACGGCGTGCGCGACCGGGCCGTCTTCGAACTTTTCGTGCGCAGGCTTCCCTGCCATCGCTCCTATCTCATAGCGGCTGGTCTGGAACAGGCGTTGGATTATCTCTCGACGCTGCGCTTCACCAGCGATCAAATCAATTACCTGAGCGAGCATCCCTCGTTCAAGAGGGTGTCTCGGGAGTTCTTTGATTACCTGGCCGAGTTCAGATTCCGTGGGGATGTATGGGCGATGCCGGAAGGCACGGCGGCGTTCGGTATGGAACCGTTGCTTCGAGTCGCGGCGCCGATCATCGAGGCTCAAGTAGTCGAGACCTCTCTGCTCTCGACAATCAATTTTCAAACTATGATCGCGAGCAAAGCCGCGCGCATCGTAACTGCTGCCAGGGGCCGCAGCGTGATCGAGTTCGGCACTCGCCGCGCGCACGGCACCGAAGCCGGCTTGTTAGCGGCGCGGGCCGCATATATCGGCGGTTGCATTGGCACGTCGAATGTGGAAGCCGGTCACCTGTTCGGCATTCCAACCTTCGGCACATTAGCTCACTCTTTCGTGATGACCTTCGAGGATGAGGATGATGCCTTTCGCGCATTCTTGAGAGTTTTTCCGGAGACAGCGACTGTGCTTGTCGACACGTACGACACCATCGCCGCGGTCAGGCGGTTAGCTCGCGACTTCGGACCGGGTATTCCTTCGGTTCGGCTCGACAGCGGCGACCTGTGTGAGCTGAGCAAACAGGTCCGCCAAATACTCGATGAAGCCGGTATGACCGGCACCAGGATCTTCGCCAGCGGCGACTTGAACGAGTACAAGATTGCAGACCTGATTTCGCGCGGCGCCGAGATCGATTCGTTTGGAGTGGGGACCGAGCTAGCGACTTCGTATGACGCCCCTGCGCTGTCGGGGGTCTACAAGCTCGCGGCACTGGAAGAGAACGGCCGCATCAGCATGCGAATCAAGTTGAGTCACGACAAGGCGACTTATCCCGGAGCCAAGCAGGTCTGGAGATTCACAGACAATTCGGGCAACTACTCCAGAGACCTGATCGCGCTGGCCGACGAAGAACCGCCACAAGCGACTTCAGAGGGCTTGATCCAGAGTGCGCGGCCTCTTCTTGAGCCAGTGATGAAACAGGGTCGCATAGTCGAGCGCCTCGCGGGCGCAAGTCCGGATGTGACGGTTGGCGGCTCAGATGCCCGTTTAGTGCGCTTGAACCGCGTGCGGGAGGGCGCAACAGAGGAGAGGAAACGTCTTCCCGACGACCTGCTCACGCTCGATTCCGAAGCGAAGTATTCAGTAGGTATCAGCGAGCAGCTTGAGACGGCAAGAGCCCGACTAGATCAGCAGATCAAGAGCCAGCATAGGTGATACCCAAGCAGAGGGCGAATAACCATGTATCGTCCGCTCAGACACCCCATATGATGCAGAACGGGTATAGTTCCTTCGTCCCCTTTACCGCATTTACGAATTATGTATAATCACCCACAGTCGCTTCGACGGGAGTACAAACTAAGAATCCAATGGAGGACCTATGGCAACATCGAGTGCTCTGTTTGTTCAATCTCATGCGGCGCAGGGATTTGCGGCTCCGGGCAACGCCGAACAGGCGAACTTCCTCATCGTGGTAACAGACCCGATCACCGGAAAACCGATCACAACCCTCACCAAAAAGAACTTCCAGATCGTCAATCACTTCTCGATACCTGCGCAGGTTTGCGGCTTCACTAACAACTTTACGTCGTTCAACAACGTATTGACCGGCGCGTACCAGATACAGGTGAAGCCCAAAGGGTGCAAGTGGGTAGCAGGCGACTATCTGGCCCAGGTGATCGTAAACGTCAAATTGAGCGCGGGTCAGGCGACGGTGAAGCTGAGTATCCGATAAAGCTTGTGCTCCACTGATCGGCGCACATCGCCCTACCGTAATAGTTTGCTTCATTCACGAATTACACTTACAATCGCGGGACACCGCGGTGGACGCTGGATGTGTGAGCACCTCGAAGTGCGCAAGTAAAAGAACCGGCCGTGGTTGATTGCAAATGCTGGTTCGCGGCCACCCGCTACCGGAAGTTGTGAAGGACGAATCGTTATCAGTCTCTGTAATGATTGGTCCTCAAACCGAAACGATAGAAAAGGAGCCCGTATGCCCCAAGTTCACATCAACTACCTCGCAGTTCTCGTAGCCGCGGTTGCTGCCTTTGCGGTCGGCGGGCTGTGGTATTCGCCGCTGCTGTTCGCTAACAAGTGGGTTAAAGCTCACGGCTACACCGAAGAACAAGTCAAAGAAATGCAAAAAAGCGCCGGTAAGGCCTACGCAGTCTCGTTTCTATGCCAGTTGCTGATCGCGCTTGCTGTTGCAGTGTTGATCGGCTACCTGCACATGGAACGCTGCGTACAGGGACTTAAGTTGGCCGCGCTGATATGGGCCGGCTTCGCTTTCCCTCTCGGGCTTATGGCAACCATGTTCTCTGAGAAACGAAAGACCGTCTTCATGATCGACACTGGCTATCAGTTGGTCTACCTGCTGCTGATGGGCTCGATCATCGTGGTCTGGCGTTGAAGCCTTCCTTGGAGTGCGGCGACTTGCCGCCGCTTTGGTTTGTTGCCGGCAGCGCCTAAAGCGGCGAAGGCGCCGCAATTCAAAGTCGCGCGCAAGAACTGTCCAAGGTCGTTCTCCGCCGTTTTGACGACTCGCCTAGCTGAAGCGGCGGTTTTCGCTTTGTCCTGTACTGAAGCTAATGCCCTGACTAGAATAAACGCTAAGGGGGTACGCGAGAATGAAGTCGCAATTTCAGGAGAGTGCGCTAATACTTGTCGATATTCAGAACGACTTCTGTCCCGGAGGCGCGCTGGGCGTAAACGAGGGAGACCAGATCGTGCCCACCGTCAATCGGTTGATCCCCGAGTTCCCCTTAGTGATATCGACTCAGGACTGGCACCCGCCAAACCACACCTCTTTCAAGCAGCAAGGAGGGCCGTGGCCTCCGCACTGCGTCCAGGGTACGAGCGGAGCCGAGCTTCATCCCGGTCTTAGGACCGATACAATCGCGCACCATTTTCGAAAGGCTTCATCGCCCGAGAAGGACGACTACTCAGAGTTCGAGGGCAAGGACGCTCAAGGCCGCTCGCTTGACGAACTGCTGAAAAGCCAAGGGGTAAATACGCTGTACGTCGTGGGGCTTGCGACAGATTACTGCGTGCTGGAGACGGTGTTGGATGGAATCAAGTACGGCTATGAAGTTCACGCCGTGACCGACGCGATGAGAGCTGTGAATGTGAATCCCGATGATGGAGAGAAAGCCCTCCAGAAAATGGTGGAACATGGAGCGCATCTGGTCACCAGCGACGAGGTGCTCAGTCTCGCCGGCAACGCAGCCAAAGCAAGCTAACGGGATGTCACGGTCATTCCCAGAGCCGAGGACTGCCTAATAGTGCCGCTATCGACCACGTTACCTTTTTCGCTGATTGCTTTAAAGCCCATTTCGTTCTCATCTAGTTCGATGATCATGAACGAGTTGTCCTGATCGTAGCTGGCCGCACGCAACGGGCTCTTCATATCAATGTCGCCCCGCCGCATCTTGCCACCCGCGCCGGTGATGAAGTACTCAATGCCATTCTGAAGCTTGGTGCGTTCGTAGACGTGGTCGTGACCCGCGAAGACCACTTGTACGTGGTAGCGAGTAAACAACGGTTCGAGCGTACCGCGCAGACTCGGGTCCGAGCCGTGTTTCTTACCAGACGAATAAAGCGGATGATGCATGGCGGCTACCTTCCACATCGCCCGCGATGACCGCAATGAGTTCTCGAGCCAGGTGACCTGTGTAGCATCACAAGCCGTCGAGTCGAGCATGAAGAAATCCACAAGCCCGTTGCCCCTGCTTATCATGTAATAGTTCGAGCCTTCCATATTGAACAACGGGTAGTTCAACTGGTCCATACGCCCCTCTTCCACGTCGTGGTTGCCAAGCACCGCATAGAACTTTACGCGCTCTTTCAACAACCCCGCGAAGGGCAGCTCGAAATGTTTGACGAAATAGCGCGCGCTCCCGTTGGGGTAGATGTTGTCGCCGACGGCGAGCACCAGATCGAACGGCGCCCGGCGGTGAAAATCCAGCATCTGCGCGGCAATCGCGTACTCGTCGCTTTCTCCGGTGCCGAAGTCTCCGACCACTGCGAACCTCGTCTTACTGTCTCCCGAGCCAAGGCCGAGGACTGTCGCCGGCTTGAACAATATTCCGGTTGCCAGCGTTGCCAGTGAAGCAATCGCCTCTCGTCGCGTTGTCAATGCAGATGTCTTTGTCGCCATATCCCCCAGATGGATCGCTCGCGCAGATTCAACTCCTCGATTGGTGGTTAGATTATCCTTTCGCGCGGGCCTCAAGCAAGCTCGCAAAGTCTCTATTGGGCATCTCCAACAGAAGTGCGCTTGTGCCGCTTCACTCGCGGGCTCAGGCTGTAGAGCTCCACGATGAAGCGAGGCCCACGCAATCGCGTTGGGCATAAGTCGAACCCCGCGATCTTCGTTGGAGTGAACCTTGCCGGAGGCGGCCACTCTTCGGGCGGCATATTTTCCAACGTGTAGTCGATCCAGTTGTCCCGCCGAAGGACAAGTATGTAATTAGGATTGGACTTCTCGAACACGTCGACATTAAATCCCCTTCGCACTGATCTACAGATTGCTCTCGCGGGGGATGACAGTAAGAGGGTCTCGTAATAGGTTACAACCGTATCCTCGCGTGTCAGAGTTGTGGCGAGGAATGTGTTTGCTTCCTTCAAGGTATAGGTTGGTTGAAACAGCCAAGTCGAAATCTGGATGGCCTCGAGCAGAAGAAAGACGCTTATCAGCCAGGGTGTTGCGCGCCGCCCGGATTGGAGACTTCTGTTGACGAAGCCTGCGCAAGCCAGGACTACCGCCAAGCTTATTAACAAACCCTTGCGATCTCCCGGCACCACTGATCTCCAGGCTTCCGCGTTTAGTCCCCAGAGCAAAAGGGCCTTATAGATTATGGCCAGCGACAGAAACGAAAACAGCACAATGAAGATCAACCTGGATGCAAACAGCAGACTTCTCTTGAACCGGTAGGGCCACAGGCCGCGGCTCAAAGCTACTGCGATCACGATCAGCCCAGCGATGATGAGGAGCTTGGACACCCAGGACCCGACCGACAGAGGCGGCCCAAGCACACGCCACTTTACTTCCAGAATCCCAATCGTCGGCAGCAAGAACAACACCGTGAACCATCCAATCAGGCCCATCTGATAGTCCGCGTTCGCAAATCCCTCGAGCGAGGCCCAGCCTTTCTCCAAAACGCCGGCTGATAGCACAACCATCAAAAGCAAGGCCGGGATGAATCTTCTCTCCGGCTGATAGCGCGTAATAGAAAGAATGAACAAGTATCCGATCAAAAGCATCGCGCTAGTCATCTCCAGCTCGCCGGCGCCTCGGATTGTTTTCATCAGCCCGTTCCTCGATGCGCCAACGACCAATAGACACAGCGACAATACGGTAAGCGCCGTAATCAGAGGCGCCTCTGCGTAGAACGGCGAGGCGAGTAATCTCGGTATCGAGTCGATCAGACTGGAAGGCCTTGTCGACCACTCGGACCCCGAGCCGTTTTGCAAATTGAATCGTAACCAGTCGCCAAAGTTGGGCACGATGAAGAGAATCCCGTAAGCTGCTCCTGCCAGGCCTGCGCCGGACAGAAACAACAGGGCCTCTCGCCGCCTTAAGGACTGTCTGATCGCCGCTGCTGCGACAGCGAGGACAAATCCGGGTATGAAATAAATGGCGGTTATCTTGGTCACGACCATTAGGCCTAGTGAGACGCCGGCGATCAAAGCAAAGAGTTGATGTGTGCGCCTGAGGGACCATGACCAAAGCGTAAGAGCCAGGAAGAACACCATCACGCTTTCGGTGAATCCTGTCCGGCTATACACGATATGAAGATTGGAGAAGCCAAGCAACGCGCTCGCAAAAAGGGCCGCTCTTGTACTTATCTCGCGGCGAACCAGAAGGAAAAGCAGAAGCACGGTCAGCCACCCGCAAAGCGCCGACAGCATTCTCAGCGTCGTAAAGCTGATGCCGAACAGCTTGAATGTGAAATAGAGAAGAAGGTTGTACAGGTACGCTGAGTACAGTCCTAGATTGTACTCGTCTATTCGCCATTCACCGTAGAACAAAGCGTTGCGCGCATTATGAGCCCACCAGCCCTCGTCGGTGATGAAATCGCGGCTGATCAAAGCCGAAGGATCGGCATCCAGGTTGATCACGCGAAGCAGCAACGCCGCGCCCAATATGGCGCACACAACTAGAGTCGCCGGCTTAGCATTCTTTATCCCCTTAACCATACAATCCAACCCCGGGGCGCTCGATGAGACAGCCGCTGTCGCAAAAACCTGCGGGATCGCTTTTGTACATATCTCGCAAAAGCTCCGTCACTCTAATACCAAGACTTCCCTTTTTCAATCTCCGGCAGATCGAAGGAAATTCGAAACGCGCTTGGGAATTCAAACGCCGGCATCGTGGTCCTGGGGAAGCTACATTGTCTCACCTCAAACAACGCAGCCTTGCGAGTGACGATTCGTTCTTCTTGACAGCTCAATCTAGCGGCCTTTACCATTTTGCGTCATTGAGCAGTTCCGCGGACGCCGAGGCCCTTAGAGTTGGAGGATCCCGTTGCAGACTACGATCAGACGGACTCAGCCCGACATACGCGCCATCGCGCGCCTCATTCCGCAGAGCGGCAATCTGGTACAGGGCCAGTGCGAGCTGCCGCTGCATCCCGAACTCGCTCGGGCGCTGAACGACGTCGTAGCCGCAGGACTCAATCACTACAGCTTCTTCGAAGGCGTCGATGAGTTGCGCCGCGCGGTCGCCGAGAAACTGCGCATCTTCAACGGCCTCTCAATAGACCCCGACCGCCGTCCGCTCGAACTGATCATTACCCCGGGCGCGACGGGTGGGTTGATTACCATCGCGCACACATACCTTCGAGACGCCTCCGCAGTTGTTTTCGAGCCTTATTACCCTTATCACAAGCGAACGTTGGAAACCGGGGGTGCTCGCACGGACGTGGTGACGCTGCGTGGGGAAACCCTCGAGCTCGATGTCGACGAATTGCGCCGCGTATGCCGCGCCGGCAAATCACGATCCGCCTGTCCTCTTAAAGCAATTATCGTATCTTCGCCGGCGAATCCAACCGGCCGGGTGTTCACCCGCGACGAGTTGACGTCGATCGTCGCGTGCGCGGAGGAGTTCGATCTGCTGCTGATCTCGGACGAGGTTTACGAACATTTCACCCTCGAGGCTGCGGACCACGTTTCAACCGCATCGTTGCCAGGTGCGTTCGAGCGCACGATCACCGTCAGCTCATTTTCGAAGTCGTGGGCGGTGTCGGGTTGGAGGCTCGGCTACGCATGCGGGCCGGGTGAGCTGGTCGGCAAGCTGACCCAACTGGGAAACATATACTACGTATGCACGCCGACTCCGCTTCAGCATGCACTCGCGCGCGTGCTACTTGCGGACCCCGGCTACTACGAACGGCTGCGAACCGATTTCGCTCACAAGCGACAGATCATAACGGTTGCCCTCGAAGCCGCGGGCTTTCACGTCTACCCGTCGCGATCGAGCTTCTATGCGTGGGTTCGCATACCCGATCGTTTTGAAGACGCGACTGCTTTGAACGAGTTCCTGATCCGTGAGGCGGGAGTTGCCGGAGTCCCTGGCAGCGCGTTCATGGATGAACCAGAGCGTGACGTCTACATGCGCTTCTGCTTCGCACGCGAGGATGCGATGCTAGATCTTGCTGCCGAGCGAATCGTGCAAGCACTCGCTTGATTCAAATGCATCAGGTGTGCTGGGACTTGGTTGAGAGGCGATTGATTCGGCCCTTAGCGCCGATCTGGTTCTCGCTGGATTGACTGAGACTTGAGACGACTTCGAACCGCTGGCCATCCCTCCCGGGCGTAGGTCACCTTCTTGAAAGCCGCTCCTCAAGCTGTGCCCGTTTTATGATATCGGCTATTTTCGAATCCACCTTTCGGCCGGCTTCACATCGCGTGCACGCCCGCCGATCTTCGAAGTAGGCGACCTCGCTCCAACGGGAAACCGTTCCAGTACCGCCGCACTCACAGCAGACTGCGGCTTCTTCCTCAAAGGTTCCCAGGATTTTTTCCGCGGCTACCATTTGTTTTGTTCGAGCCAGCTCGTTCAGCGCTATCAATATTTTCAGGCCCGCCCCACAATATATTCTTCGATATACTAAGGCGAGGCCGTTGTGATGTCAACTATGTTCCGCGGATATTCAACAATTTCTGTTCGCCTGCGGGGCGAGCGGGGAGAGGCCGCAAATCTAAGGGCCTGGACTTGTTCGCACCGGCGGGTTCGTCTATTGTATTACGTGAGGCCGCGCCGAGAATCGCCGTTCGTGGAGGAATCTACATGAGAATCACGCAACGAGAGCACCAGCGCATTGCGGAAATTCTCCGTGATGAGCTTGAAGAGGCTAACCGCCGGATAAGCGAGCGGCTCTCCGAACTCGAGCGTCGACCCGTTGCGAGCAAGGACGATTCTTTAGATGGGGTTCGCAGTTTCTACCAGGATTTGACAGACAACGATTGGACGCCCGCGGATGAACGAGCCCTGGGCGGGCTGACTGACTCGACCGAGGAACAGACTAAGCGCATGATGCGCGAAGCGTTCCGGCGCTCGCGGGTCCATCCGATTCCAAGCTTCGCATCATTGGTCAATGTCGCAAAGAAAGGCCCCGGTTTGACGAGTCTTGACCCGGCAGCGCCATTCGCAAATCCGGACGCCGTGCCTGCCGCCGATCGTGAAAGAATGGCCAACCTGCTGCACAGGGGATTGAAGGAAGCCGCGGCTGAAATAGCCTCCAGATTGGGATTGACCGGCACAAAAGCAGACGTGGTTCGCGAGCGGCTCGAGGACGTTGAAGGCGCCATCATAAGCGAGTTCACACCGCTGGTTTGAACTCGGGACAGAAGACTCTTAGGGAGGGCAACCGAATGGCACAGTATCCGAAGCAGTACATCGAAAAGCTTGACGCACAGGCTTCGAAAGAAGGATGGCCACTCATCGGATCGTTTGTAATGGCTATGATAGCAACGGCTGTCTTGCTTTACGTACTCGGCGAGATTGCTAACCGTATCCTGTAATCAAGTCGAAGCCTCTTTACCTACCATTGGAAAGCATCAACGACAGCAGCGCTGCTCCTGCCGAACGATTGAACTACTTTAATTATTTCACCGAGGTCGAGGAGGAGTTTGTGCGCCGCCGCGGGAAGCACATGCTGATCTCCACTCTGGACTGGGCGCTGGTCGAGAGCTGGAAGGCCGCCGGCATCCCGCTTCACATCGTTCTCCGCGCTATCAATGAGGCGTTCGACGCCTACGATGCGCGCGCCCAAAAGTATCGCAAGATTAACTCCATCTTTTACTGCCAGCAGCAAGTCGACGCCACCTTTGCTGAGTATCGCCTTGCGCAAGTGGGCGGGGACTCCGCTTCGCAAACGACTGACAGCGAAAAATCAACCGGCGATGAACCAGCGTCAGCGCAAGCCGCGTTTCCTAAAGACGTTCTTTTCGGATTCCTGACCCGATGCGACGAGGAGCTTCGCGCAGCCGCTTCGCGCGCGTCGACCTCAGGCCGGACCGCGCTTGAATCCGCGATCGTCAGGTCACGCGCGCGAATGAAGGAAATCATCGCCGAGATCGAAGGGTCGGCGCGGGTGGACGCCGAAGCACTCGAGCGCGACCTCGACGGCATTGACCGAATGATTCTGGAGGCTGCGCGCGAAAGCTTCGGGGAAGAAGAGTTGAAAAAGCTTCGAACCGAAGCCGAATCGAATCTCCGCTCTTATCGTAAGAAGATGGACAAGTCGATCTACGAGCAGACTGTTCTGAACTTCATCGCGCGGCGTCTGCGCGAGATTAACAACATTCCTCGAATGAGCCTGTTCTACCTGTAACCTACAGCCTGATGTCTGCGGTACTTCCTTCGGACCGGCTCGCCTGCTATCGTGACGCTGTGACAGAGACACTCAACATTGGCGACGTCCTCGAGGTGACGACTGAACGGCTGGCTTACGGCGGCGACGCCATAGCTCGACACGGCGGACTCGCCATCTTCATTCCGCTCGCCGCGGCCCATGAGCGGCTCCGGGTTCGAATCACCGAGCGAAAAAAAAACTTCGCTCGAGCGGTGATCGACCAAATACTGGAGCCATCGCCCTCAAGACGCGAGGCGCCCTGCCAGTACTTCGGCGATTGCGGAGGCTGCCAGCTTCAACACATCAGCTATGAAACGCAGCTTGAATCTAAGATAGGCTTTGTGCGCGATGCGCTGGAAAGAATAGGCCGCATCGACTGGCCTCACGAGATAAACATCCGCCACGCCGCGGAGTTCGGCTATCGCGGGCGGGCTCAGGTAAAGGTCGACCGGAGGGCTGGCCGTGTTGGGTTCAATCGCGCGGCCTCAAATGCAGTCTGCGACATCACGAGTTGTACGATACTCGTCCCGGAACTCGATGAAGCGCTCCGTTCCCTTTGGGAAGCGCTGGGCAAGGCGACCGACAAAGATCGCGCCCTACCCAACAGGTTGCAGATAGATTTAGCCTCCGGTGAATCGGGCATCTCTTTCGAGCCGGCACTCGAGGGCTTGCCGGGAGGCGCGCTCCAGCGAACCATGCGTGGAGCCGTCTACAATTTCAGTCCTTCGACATTCTTTCAAGCGAACCCAGGACTGCTCGATGTACTGGTCGACGAAGCTGTGGGTACAGAGTCCGGCGACGTCGCGATCGATCTGTACGCAGGCGTAGGATTGTTCACGATTCAACTGGCGCGGCGCTTCAATCGAGTGATTGGGATCGAGGCAGATCGCGATGCAGCGAAATTCGCCTTCGAGAACATCACCGCTAACGGCCTGACGAATGTCGAGTTCCACAACAGCGCCGCCGAGCCGTGGCTGAAGAACTTCGTCGAAGCGAAAGCTCCACCGCCCGATCTCATAGTACTCGACCCTCCGAGAACCGGCGCACCAGAGGCAGTCAGCTACGCGGCCGGGTTGAAACCCGCGCGAATCACCTATGTTTCTTGCGACCCTTCGACGCTTGCTCGCGACCTCCGGACGTTGGTGGATTCCGGCTATGAGCTGAAACGAATCACAGCGATTGATCTCTTCCCTCAGACCTATCACGTCGAGACTGTAGCCGTGCTGGTGCGTCGCTGATTAATCTTTCACTAAAGCCTTGTTCACGACCCGCGCGTTGCAAAGCCGACTCTCAACAACTAGAATCCTGCGCTCAGTTAAGGCATCAAGCATAGTCGTGGGGGATCGGATTTAACCGAACCGAGAGGAAACATGGAACCACCGAACGATCTGAGCAACGTAGCACTCGAAGCCTTACGCGGGCGCATCACTCGCATACTGCCCGCCCAGATCAGGGCGTGCGTTGAAGAGCTGACCGAAGAGCAACTATGGTGGAGACCGAACGAACACACCAACTCCGTCGGCAATCTCGTGCTGCACCTGTCAGGCTCGATGCGCCATTATCTGTCCCGCGGGGTCGGAGGCCTCGAATACGAGCGCGACCGGCCGGCAGAGTTTGCCGAGCGTGGGCCTTTGCCGAAGGAACGACTCCTCGTGACGTTCGACGAGACGATCAGCCAGGCGACTCAGACACTGGAAGCATTCGATACTTCGCGATTCCTCGATTCCTCCGACGAGCAGAACTATGTACCGACCATCTTTGACGTGATGTTCAACATCGCGATTCATCTGGCGACGCACACGGGGCAGATAGTCTACGTAACCAAGATGCTGAAGGAAGGCTCGCTCGATGAGCTTTGGGTTAAGGCGCACAAAGTTCACTGATGGCGAACGAATTCGACGCAATAGTAATAGGAGCGGGTCACAACGGACTTGTGACGGCGGCCTATCTTGCGCGCGCGGGCCTGAAGGTTGCGGTGCTCGAGCGCCGGAACGTGGTCGGCGGCGCATCGGTAACCGAAGAAGTATGGCCCGGCTATAAGGTCTCGACGCTCGCTTATCTGTGCAGCCTGCTTCAACCGAAGATCATTCGCGAGCTCGAGCTCGAGCGGTTCGGCTATCATCTTTATCCAAAAGACCCCGCATTCTTCACCGCGTTCCCCGACGGCCGTCACCTCTTCTTCTGGCAGGACATCGCCGCTACCCAAAAAGAACTGGCGAAGTTTTCAAAACGCGACGCGGAAGCTTATCCGGAGTACGAGCAACGGCTCGCGCGGCTGGGCGAATGGGTCGAGGGACTGCTGCTTACTACGCCTCCGAACATCATCCGCCGGAAGCTGGGCGACCTGATCGCGCTGGGCAAGCTCGGACTCGACGGGCTGCGATTTCGCGATCCCGACATTGTCCACCTGGTGAAGATCATGACCCAAAGCGTGCGCGCATATCTCGATGAGCGCTTCGAGTCCGACGAGATCAAAGCCACGCTTGCGACCGACGGAGTGATCGGCACCAACGGAGGGCCTTCGACTCCTGGTACCGCGTACATAATGCTTCACCACGTGATGGGCGGCGCGACAGGCGTTCGCGGGCTCTGGGGATTCGTTCGCGGCGGAATGGGCGCCATCAGCGAAGCGATCGCGAGTTCGGCGAAGTCTCGAGGCGCTACTATCCGAACGGGAGCAGCGGTCCATCGAGTGCTGGTGCGCAACGGTCGCGCTTATGGAGTCGCGCTCGCGAGCGGTGAGGAAATTCACGCGCGCGTCGTGATCTCGAGCGCCGATCCAAAGGTGACTTTCCTGAAGCTTGTCGACGCCGGCGACATCGATCCCGGTTTCCGCAGCGAGGTTGAAGCAATTCGGATGGAAGGTTGTTCGATGAAGATCAATCTCGCGCTCGACCGGCTGCCCGAGTTCAAAGCATTTCCCGGATCCGAGCTTGGACCGCATCATAGGGCGACGATCCACGTCTGCCCGTCCATGGAATATGTCGATCGCGCGTGGGAAGACGCCAAGGCAGGGCGGCCGTCCACGAATCCTCTGGTCGAGGTTACGATCCCTACTACGTACGACGATTCGATCGCGCCGCCCGGAAAACACATAATGTGCATCTTCGCACAGTACGCCCCGTACACCTTGAAGGACGCCGATTGGGACACCGTTAAAGACAAGTTTGCTGATCGGTGCATCGACGCGCTTGCCGAGTACGCACCGAACATTCACGATTCGATACTTCATCGCCAGGTGATCTCGCCGCTTGATCTCGAACGGGAATACTCGCTCACTGGAGGGAACATCTTTCACGGAGATATGACGCTCGATCAGTTATTCTTCATGCGTCCCGTCGCGGGCTGGGCCAAGTACCGAACGCCGATCGAGGCACTGTACATGTGCGGATCAGGAACGCATCCAGGGGGCGGAGTGATGGGCGCGCCCGGACACAACGCTGCGCGCGAAATCCTTTCGGATTGGCGCGGCCGCACGTTGAGTTGATCAAGAGAGCGCGTGTACCGTAGGTTGTCTAACCTGCGGCCCGGGTTAGGCGGGCATACCGCGGGTTGTCTAACCGGCCCCGGTGACGAACGCATACCTAGACAACCGACTATACGCTTCCGCATTGCCCGCGAGACAATTTGGGTCTATTATCTCGGCGACCACTGGTTGCAATGTCCTGGGTGCAGCCTCCAGTTCAAGTCATCAAATCAAACGAGGAGACAACCTATGAAGAGAATTCCGATTTTTGTCCTGGCTCTGTTTCTTGCGACCAGTGCCGTTTGGGCGCAGAACAAAAACGCTAAGCCTGCGAAGGCAAAACCGGCGGCGGTCGATTGCTCCGCGACTACCGACGCGCAGATCACCGAAAACGTGAAGGCCAAGCTTGCGGGAACGGCGTCGCTCAAAGACCAGACAATCAATGCCGCAACGAGCGGCGGCGAGGTCACACTCACAGGCTCGGTGAAAAAGGGAAATCAAAAGGGTCTGGCAACCATGCAGGCCAAGCGCGTGCCTTGCGTGAAGAAAGTCGATAATCAAATCACTGTCGAAGGCGCCGCACCGAAGAAGCCCGCCAAGCCGAAAAACTCCAACAAGTCGATGTGAGTCAATAAGATTCAGTTTAACAATCTAACCGGACCAGAGCAGCGGGGAGAAACCTCAAGCAGAGGTGCTCCCCGCTTCTCACGGCTTATTCTATTCTGGTCGACGGGCGACAGGTGCCCGTGCCTGTTTGGAACGCGCGCCGCGACGACTCGCGTGCGCTGCCGAAAGCGAGTCGGGTAGCTCAGATGCACCGCCAAGAGCAACGAACGATTTGAATTCGATGGTCAAATCTAGGCAGCTCAACCAGGCGAGGGATCACCAACGCGATTTGGCCACTGAGTGAGACCGCTGATGAAACTCCAAGTAGCTGAGTGAGGCGGCCTAGTTCAACCCCGAATTGCGCGGGGCTGAGAGCGCGTCTGAGGGAGAACTCTTCTGAGCCGCCCCGCGCGAATTCTTACCTTGTTAGGCGGCCTTGTGTTGACGGATTCAACCATTCGTCATTGAAGCCAGATTCTAGTGTACAACTCTTTCTATTTGAACCTGAACAATATCTAAGTCTCCTCTTCACCAGTAGGCTCACCTGTTGCGCCGAAGCCCGTCCTTAGATGCTTAGCCTCAGTATCAAACCACAGAGGGGCCTCATTGCGTAGTAGGTCTACAATTAGTTGAAACTCCTCAGGGTTTGTGTAGGTGCGGTTGTCCAACGCACTGTTTGCTATGTCATATAGCGCGATTCTGCCATCGTGATTATCGAGATCCCAGCGACTGTAGTAGCGGGAAATTTGTGTTAGAGCCATAGTTTCACCTCTCTTCAACTTGGATTCAGAGTCAGTAGACCAGAATGAAATTCAAGTAGGAGTGAGGAACAACCTCAGAGGTATTCCTGTTGGATTTCTTCTAGACCTGCTCCTACAAATAACAGACGTAATTCGGAATAGAATCTATGCGTAAGTTTATTGATTCTTTCTTAACCCGTGTGTAGCGCAATTATTGGCAGTTTGACCAACAGCGAGCGTCCACATTCCGAGAGAGGATCATGAAGCGCCTAACGTTTGACATGAGCGGCCGATGGAGGCCGCAGGTGAAGAGGTCCGCTCGATGGAAGGTTAGGCAGCTAGTCAGGCGGCGGAGATTCTGCGGATTCAGCTCCGCCTTTGGAGGACGAATGATCACGGCGCCACGCGCGCACGGCAACGACTAGAAACGCACTCATGTACCCGGCAGAAAGCAGGAGCAAATATATTCTCTTCTGATAATCGCTTCTACGAACGCGTCGCCCCTCCAGATCAGCCGCCTGCTCAAGCTTCTTCGCTTGCGCCATCTGGGCGAACACAGTCGTTCTGAGGCCGAAGGCGGTCAGTTGCCGCGCGAGTTTGCGGTCCGGATCGCTTCGTACTTGTTCAAGAATTGAAGAAGCCGTCTGCAGGTCGCCTGCTTGAATGGCGACTAATACTCGCTCTCGGGGAATCAGGAGTTGGTCCATTGCCGCCAAGTCCTCGCGAAACTTTGCAATCATCGCATCAGCGTCTGGCTCACCCACTTGCAGCGAGTCGAATACTGACGTCAAGGCATCAATGCCGCCGCGAGTCTCGGCAATCAGGCGTCTGGCCTCAGCGACGGTCGAGGGGGAAATTGGTCGGGCAGTCGGAACCGACTCGATTTCTGAGCGAAAGAACGATGCGGCTCGGATATTCGCGTCGACGACCATCTCTATCGTCTTTGGGACCATATCGAGCTTTGCGGCGATTTGAGCGTAGCGCGTCGCGACCGCGCTGTCTTGAGCCACGAGCGCATTCTGTTGTGGTAAGTCCAAAATGGTATGCGCGGTAAAGGCGCTCGCAGCGAGGAAGACGGTCCACCCTGCGGCCCAGACCGGGCGTCGACTTCGGTGTTCGACGAACTGATCAACGTCTCTGACGGGGTCTGACATGGTGT
Source organism: Acidobacteriota bacterium (assembly GCA_038040445.1). Classification (NCBI taxonomy): domain Bacteria; kingdom Pseudomonadati; phylum Acidobacteriota; class Blastocatellia; genus Candidatus Onstottus; species Candidatus Onstottus frigus. The sequence goes on from JBBPIG010000016.1 coordinate 93,531, forward strand.
GGTCCGAGGAGCGGCCGAACGCTCCGCATCACCGTGCCGCGTAGTTTGCGGCTACGGTGCATGCGGCGAGTTGGGTCGCGAGTCGAAGGCAACCAGGCAGCTTGACTTTACGCATAGTACGATTCGCTAGGTCCTATTTTTGACCCACTCGTCTATGGCGCTCCTCGCCTTCGCAATTGCCTCTTGTTCAGTCCTACCCCAAAACTCCTTATTCCACGGATCGTCTGGGTGCATGTGGTAGCTCGAAGGCACGATAGCCTTCGCGCCGAAGTGATTATCTCCGACCGGGGGTTTGATAGGGTACGTAGTGATCTCGTACGGTGGAACGTTATCCTCTTTCATGTTCGATACCATCCTCGACACCATCATCTGTGACGAAAACCAAGCAACCCGGCCATGCGCAGTTCCCACACTCCGGTAGTCACGACCGCCGCGTTTCAGCGGCTGTCACGCAACGCGCGTTTTCCGTCTCAATCAGAGACGGCAGAAGAGACGTCAAGCGACGCGTTCCTTTGGATCATCTTGGCTCAATGTAGGGAAGTACGTTTGAATTTATCCACATGGTAGTAAGTCTCCCTGTAGTAGGTGATTGGGCTTCTGCCGTTACCCAGCCTGTATTTGACACTTCTGTGACTCTGAAGGCCATCGCGCCGGAAGTGTATGTCTTGCCCACCTGAAGAAACGACGGAGGTGGTGCAGCCTCAACTGTGCTATCAGAAGAGTTATTGAAGTTCGTGGCGCAGTTGAGAGCTAGTAGCAGTGCAACTAGCACAAGCATCACTCTCACAAATCTATCAATTTTCATCTCGAGCCTCCTTTCTTTTTATCGCTCGAAGCGACCCAACGGCCTGCGGTTGAGCGGCCGCGCTTTTCAGCGGTCCGCTCCAACCGCTTGTTAGCCGGGCCCGGCATCGTCTACCAGAGGTGCGGAATAAGACGCTTCGTCCGTGCCGTGTAAGCAGCGTATTCGTTGCCAAATTGCTGGGCCATCATTCTCTCTTCCGCGCCGAGACGAAGTGCAATGAGGACCGCGAACGCGACCGAGTTCGAGAGACCTGCCACCCAGTTCGGGATAACGAGGGCCTGGCCGACGGAGTAGAGGGCCAACGCCGAGTACATCGGGTGGCGGACCCCGCGATAAACGCCTTGCGTGATAAGTCGATGCCCCTCGCGTACCTCCAAAGTGATCGACCAATTCGTACCGAGATCAGCGTGCGACCGATAGAAGAGCCAGAGGCCGATCACGAAGCACATCACGCCAGCAACGAGCGGGCCGGTGCGCAGCGGGTACTCAGCGAACCAGAACGCTGGTGACGCGACCCAGATCAGAGGGATGAAGAATCCCACCCACGCGAGAACCAAGAGGCCGGTCTCCAGCGGGGTCTTGAGGCTCTTCGCGACCTTGACACTGCGACTTCGGTGGCCATGCGGCGCGCGAATAGCCATCATCACCACTGTGGCTACGAGTACGACAGCTTTCGCGATCCACGGATTCATTGCCAATCACCTTTCTCTTTCACCCAGCCGACTGCGATGTCGTCAAGTGCGTCTGTCCGGCTAACGTTTGAGTTCACCGGCCGCCGGAGGCGTTCCGGTGGAACGAACGGTTAGGCGACAAACGCGAACCTGTAGTTGACGCTGTCTTCGCTCGCTCGGGCCAGAAAGGCAGCGCCGAGTTGCGTGAGCGCGTACTCGCCCAGCGTGGGCTGAGCTAGCCCGAGGAGACAGAGAAATCTAAGCCGGTAGGTCAGGTTGGTCTCAAACGGTAAGCCATTCGGCTCCTGGCGCTGGCGCATGGCTTCGACGACTGGATACAGCTGCCCCTCTGTTTGCTTAGATCCGGCCTGCCGAAGCGCGAGCAAAATGCGCACGCAATTCGTCGTAACAGCGTGCTTGCTAAGTTGGTCGTATGTCTTGTCAACGACTTCCCGAGCTTTGGCCGTTGGTTCCCGTTTTCCCGCGAGCTCAAGCAGCTTTCCTATGAGCGTTCCTGAGGCAGTGACGATGGCAGCGGCAATTGCTGGCTCGATCATGGGGTATCTCCTTGTCGCCTAGGGTTTCTAAGACAGTGACTATGCCAGTGGCGATTGCTGGCTTGGTCACGGCGAATTTCCTTGTCGCCTAACGCCCCGCGTAACCGGGCGCGCGCCGAACACTGGATGAACCATGAGAAACCCGCTGCGCGCGCTCCGGTTCACGCGATTGTTAGGCGCGTTGTTGTTATCTTGCACCAAAGTTGAAGTGAAAGTGGTTCAAGTAATTCATGTTGGAAATGGAAGAGCCTCAATCTGTTGCAGTGCATTCGGATGATTCTTCTTTGCTTTATACTCCTTCGTCGTGGAGAAGTCCTCGCTACCAATGACGTTAAGTGACAAAGCAGTCAATACTCCGGTAGCCGCTGCACCCTTGGCTATGAGTCCAACCCCGCGCCAGACCTTGTTAATATCTTCTGTCTCGATAGTGAATGTACTGGTTTCCACTAGAAGCCAGCCGGCATCCATAAGAGCTGAAATCAGTTTATGCCGAGCGTTATTGTTGTGTGGCTTTCCCCAGTCCATAGTGATCAGGGCTCTATATTTCATGTTTACCTTCTCCTTTTCCGAGTTCTTCTTATCATAGCCAAGCGCAAGCGCCTAACGCCTGAATTAAGCCGCGCCGCGAAGCGGCGTCGGCTTGAATGAGTTGTTAGGGCGCACAGTCACGGAGAACTGAGCACTATGCGCTCTAATACCGACAACCGATCTAGCAACTGCTGCTGCGTGTCAGCGGCCACCCAGACCTGTGTGGGTAACAAAGCTAGAGGGTGACCAGCTCCGCGAGCTTGGCCGCGACGTTCGCCATCGGCTCTTCTGCAGTGCTCAGGCCACTTCGCGAGCCGAGCAAGGGACTGACTTCGCGGAGAGCTTCATAGGTCGTGTCGTGCACGATGGGAACGAGCAGATCACGCGCCAAGAGTGCCGAAAGCTCCTTGTCGGCGATACCTTCTCCTGCGAGGCGGCGCAGCAGCGCAGGGGTCACCAGCACGATCCCGACTCGCGACTTCGCCAGTCCCTTGTCGATTTCGCGGAGCAACGGCGTACCGAGGGCGACGTCCTTCTCGCTGAACCAGACCGAGACACCGCGCGACTCGAGCAGATCGTGAAGCTCCTTGGCGGCCCCGCTCCGGTCGTCCCACGCGTGGCAGAGAAAGACGTCCCGACGGTCAGGCAGGGACGCTCGATTCTCGACGCTGGTGCGGACCGGCGTGAGTGCCCGCACCTGTGCGTCCGTGTACACCACGGACGAACCTGCTCGCGACCAGCGGGGCCTTACGCTGCTACCGGACCCGCCGACGCTGCTCCGGCCGCCCCCGCTGCTCCCCGACGAGGAGTAGGACGGGGACGAGTACGACCCGTAGCTGCTGTAGCCGCTGTAGCGGCCATAGCGGCCACCACATGCGGGGCAGTCCGCTGCAGCGCTCGCTGTGCGATGGCCTCTTACTGGTGCTGTGCATCTTGCCATGTCGTCATCCTCCTATTTGTAATCGCTATTTCATCCACTCTTCTAGCCCTACTCCAAAGCGCCGCGCGATAGTAGGCCAGTAGGTCTGGAAGAGCAGCGAGGGGCATCCGATGCGCCCTAACATGAAGTAGCCGTACTAAAAGCGTGTTGAATAATACCGCCGTTAGTACTCCTATTCAAGACGCACCCTTCCACAGGATCAATCCGGACAACACTTCCGGTGGAGGCCCCCCGAGATAGGCTAACAATCAAGGCTAAGACTGCCCCGAGGCGAGCCGATCTTCGACTCCCAAGGCCCGGTCGAGACTAAGGGGCACGTTGACTATTCGATCAGCTTGCCCTTTTCCCCCGGCAGGAGCATTTGCCGATGAACCCACAACGGGGCGTTGCCGTTTGAGAGCAACCGATCGTGGAACTCTCGAAGAGAAAACTGTTCATTCCGATCGCGCCTGTAGTCGTCGCGAAGCTTCAGTATTGCAAGTTTGCCCACTGAATAAACCAGGTATGTCGGATCAAACGTGCCGCGTTCAGCTTCGATCCGCGACGGCGTCTCACCCATATAAGCGTTGTCCATGAAGAACCGCGTCGCTTGGTCCACAGTCATCCCGCCGGTGTGTTCTCGTATCCCCACCACGAACCGGCATAACCGCAGCAGCGCGCCCGCAAGCTGGCCCATCTTGATCTTCGGATCGCCTCCTCCGAACCCTTCGTCGATCATCATCTGTTCGGTGTAGTGAGCCCAGCCCTCGACAAAACTTGCAGGAGCAATCGACCAAAGCTTGCGCACCGGTGACGCGGTCTGCTTGAGGTACGTGCCCTGCACGAAGTGCCCGGGATACACCTCGTGAATCGAAGTCGTCCAGAGCTGCGGGTAGTTGATCGAGCCCAGATACTCTTCTCTTTGCTTCTCGGTCCATTTCGGATCGACGTCGGTGATCAGATAGCGCGCACGCAACGGGCGGCTCTCGAACGGACCGGGCGTCCACATGCTGGCCGTCGACCACCGCATGAAATCAGGCGTGGGCGCTACGACGGGCGGCTCGGAAGGTATCAGCGTTACGATCTCTTTCTCTTTGATGAATCGAGCCAATGCGTCGAGCTGTTTCTGCGCCTCTTCGACCAGAGTGCCGGCCTTCGGGTGATCGCGCTGCACGTCAGCCCACACCGCAAGCGAGTTGCGCTTCGGGTCTATCCGCGAAGCTGTTTTCTTGAACTCCTCCTGAGTCTTTGCGAGCTCACGCTCGGCGATCTTCAAAAGCTTATCGACCGGAACATCGATGCCTTCGTCGTACTTTAGCTTCGCTTCATAATTCTCTTTGCCGATTGCGAAGGTCGCTTTCAGGTCGGGTTTTATCCCTTCAAGGTGCTTGATGTACTTTGCGATCGCATCGGCGGCAGTCCTGGTGGAGTTCTTAAACTCGGATTGAAGCTTCGAGTCCTTGACCGAAGCAAACGCCCTGGGCAGATCGGTCTGAACGAAACTCAGCGTGCCTTTGAAGGTGTCGATCGCGATCTTCAAAAACACGGCAGGCGGCTGCCGCACGTTTGCGCGCGCGGAATCCAGCAAGCGCGGGACGAGCTTCTGTTTCGCAATCAGATGGCGAATTCGAGAGTCGGCGGGCGCGTATTCGAACATCGCAATCTGCAGCAGGGCGGTCGAGAGCACGTCGTTGTAGATCTGCGGGTTGCGCTCGTAGCTTTTGATCTGCTCGAGCTCGAGCAGACGAGCGTTGATGTTCGACGAAAGAATCTGGTAGTCGAATGTGTCTGACAGAGGTAGTTCGAGCGGCGGAATCTTTTCAAGACGCGACTGGAATGCCTTGATGGCGGAAATCTCGGCGGCGATAGCTCCGGCGCTGTAGTCTTCGAGGTGCCCGTCCCAAGCATGGATGCCGCTGGCCGCCGCGAGCGTAGGGTGGCGCGAGTGCAGATCCAACAGGTACTCGGCGACAAGCTTTGGAAACTTAGCAGCAGCCATTTCGCTTTTTGATTCTCTTGTTTGAGCCGCAGCTACCCGCGAAAAAAGAGACTTAGAACCAGGAAAATAACTTGCAAAAACCACTGAGCAAATCAGCAACGATATTGGGTAGTGTCCTAACTTTAATCTCTCTGCGCCACCTCTGCGTCCTCTGCGTCTCTGCGGTGAAGGGTTCTCGGCATTGGGGTTCACCGCAGACACGCAGAGGACGCAAAGGTCACGCAGAGAAGACAATGGAATTCCCTTCATCTAGGTTTCCAAAAGCTCCTTTGCTCGTTGCGTGGCTTTCACAACCGCCTTTATTAGAGTAACTCGCAGCCCACCATCTTCCAGCTCGAGAATCCCGTCAATCGTGCACCCAGCCGGCGTCGTCACCGTGTCTTTAAGCTTGGCCGGATGCTCGCCAGTTTCGAGCACCATCGAGCCCGCGCCGACCACGGTCTGCGCCGCAAGCACCGTTGCGATGTCGCGCGGCAGTCCGACTTTCACCCCGGCTTCGGCCAGCGACTCGATCACGATGTAAATGAATGCCGGCCCGCTCGCCGACAGCCCGGTGATCGCGTCCATATGCTTCTCATCGGCGACTACGGTACGGCCCACGGAATCGAAGATGAACTTCGCAAGCTCGAGGTGCTCACGCGAGGCATTCTTGCCGGGCGCTATGCCGGTCATTCCCTTCTTCAGCAGACAAGGCGTGTTCGGCATAGCGCGGATCACCGGAACCGGCGCAACCAGGTGCTTCTCAATAAACGCGGTGCTAACGGACGCCGCGACGGAGATCAAGAGTTGAGATGGCCTGAGACCTTCGCCGATCTCAGCCAAAACAACCGGAACGGTCTGGGGCTTGACGGCAAGGATGATTATGTCAGCAGTCGCGGTCGCAACTTTATTTGAAAGCGTGCCGGCTACGTTGAACCGCTCGCGCATGGAATCTAGCCGCTCCTGGTGCCCCGCCGTGATCCTTACGTTGGCGATGTTGATGACGCCGGCTTCAAGCAGACCCTTGATCAAGATTTCGCCAAGCTTTCCCGCGCCGACCACCGCGATCTTTTTGTCCTTTAACATTGATTTGTTCTCCGTTTGTTGCGCTTCGTTGCGATGATAGCAGTGAGCCCAAGTGAGTAGCCAGTGATTGCCCGTTATGCTAGGCTCGGTCAGTTGAGATAGACCACGGATTAGACAGGATGCGACGGATTCGCGCTGATCTGATCCGTGCGGCTCCGCTCAATCCGCGTAGCAACCGCGTGACTTCTTGTTCCTTAGCAAGTTTCTCTCTGCGTTCCCCAGCGTCCCCTGCGGTTAAGTCCGGTCAAAGATTGAACCGCGGAGGACGCAGAGGAACGCAGAGGTTTTGGTTGCGGCTTGAAAGCCTGCTCCGCGTGGTCCGTGGTCCATTACGACAAGCATGTCTGAAAATCGCGTTCGAGTCTGCGCCGTTATCACCGAAGCGACGATCGACGCCGCTCGTGCCTCGATCAAACGAGCGGCAAGCATCGCCGATATGATCGAGGTCAGGCTCGATTACCTGAGAGATTTTGACTTCTCCGATCGGGACGGTCTGCGCGCGCTGCTCGAAGACAAGCCGCTTCCGGCTATCATCACTTGCCGCGCGACCTCCGAAGGCGGGAATCAGCCCGTAGACGATCACGTGCGGCTGAGCTTACTGGTCGAAGGCGCGCGGCGCCTCGCCGACTACTGTGACATAGAAGCCGCTCATTACGAAGAAGCGGCAAAGCTCGCGCCGAACTTCTCGCGTCTCATAGTCTCCTACCATAACTTCGACAGAACCCCGGCGGACCTGGACGCGATCTACAATCGAGTAACGGCGCTTCCTGCCGCCGTGCATAAGATTGTGACGCAAGCCAACACCGTCAGCGACTCGCTGGCCATATTCAAGCTGCTCGACCGCGCACGAACTGAGGGGCGCGATCTCATAGCGCTTGCAATGGGAGCACCCGGCGTGATCACGCGTGTACTCGGGCCCGCGCGGGGGAGCTTCCTTACCTATTGCTCGCTTCGACACGGCAAAGAGAGCGCGCCGGGCCAGTCGAGTTGCGACGAGTTGATCCACGACTATCGCGTTCATCGCGTCTCGCACAGCACTTCGATAACAGGAATCATCGGCTCGCCTGTTGCGCACTCCGCTTCACCCGCGATGCACAATCGAGCATTCGCCGAGCTCGATCTCGACTTCGTTTATCTCCCCTTCGAGGTGGAAGACCTCGCCGAGTTTTTCCATCGCTTCATCAGACCGGCGACGCGCGAGATTGATTGGGATTTTCGCGGGCTGAGCGTAACCATCCCTCACAAGAGCGCCGTGATTCCGCTGCTCGACGAAGCTGACCGGGCGGCACGCGAGGTCGGCGCGGTAAACACAGTTGTCGTGCGCGAGGGGATGCTGACCGGCTACAACACTGATGTTCAAGGGGCGATGGAACCGCTCGAGAAGGTTTACGCGCTCGAAGGTGAGAGTTGTGCTGTGATTGGAGCGGGCGGCGCCGCGCGAGCTGTGATCTACGGGCTTGTCGAACGCGGCGCTCGGGTCGGCGTCTTCGCTCGCAACCCCGAGAAGGCGCGCGCTCTGCCCGAGGCATTTGGCGTTCTTGTTTCTCCAATTGAAGCACTCCAATCAAGTGATGCCCGCGTGGTAATCAATACGACTCCGGTTGGAATGCGCGGTCACAGTGAAGGCTCAAGCCCAGTTCCTGGAGCCTGGCTGCGCAGCCGCCGGATCGCTTACGACTTGGTTTACAATCCATTCGAAACCCGCTTCCTCGCCGACGCGCGAGCGGCAGGATGCCAAACGATCAGCGGGCTTGAAATGTTGGTGGCGCAGGCGGCGCTCCAGTTCGAGCTTTGGACCGGCAGGAAACCGCCGCTTGATGTTATGCGCGAGGCGGCGTTGGCAAAGATCGCGTGAGGAGCAGACGGCCTCCGCTAGGAGGGTCATGTTCATAGAAGCGTGAGAGGATGCACGCGCCCTCCGCTAGGAGGGCCATGTTCATAGAGGCGCGAGAGGATGCAGTACCCTCCGCTAGGAGGGCCATGTTTATAGAAGCGCGAGAGGATACGCACCCTCTGCTAGAAGGCCATGTTTATAGAGGCGCGAGAGGATGTACGCGCCCTCCGCTAGGAGGGCCTGGCCCTCCTAGCGGAGGGCGACCACCAACTGCGTTGGTGGGACTGCACCTGAATAGTCGCGTGTCAATGCGCTTTTTCAGCAGCATGCTAGGATTGCGGCGTTAGAAGTGATATCCTTCACTCGCTCAGATCTAAGGCATCACCCGAATTTGTGGTAACGGGCAACGGCCAGTCCTACTCGCTGGAGAACCCAGATGCGAAGTCTCCCACGCCTAGTGATTTTTCTCGCGCTTCTGTTCGGCATAGAATCTTTGACGCAGTCTGTATCACTTGCTCAAGACGCAAAGGGCACGGGCACAATCACGGGCCGTGTCTTACTCGATGGCAAGCCCGCACAGCGTGTCATCGTGCTGGCTACCCCATCAGTCACGGATCCCGCCAGAATGGTCGAGCAAATGCTAAAGCCGGCCGCGTCGCTCAAGGCGGCGACCGATTCCGACGGCCGTTACCGTTTCGAAGCCTTGCCTGCCGGGAAGTACAACATAATGCCGTCCGCACCAACATTAGTGAGCGCCGAACCAGGTGCGTTCGCGAAAGAATTGAATGTAACCGAAGGCGCGGCCATCGAGGGCATCGACTTCTCATTGTCACGCGGCGGCGTCATGACCGGAAAGATCACCGATAGCGAGGGGCGGCCGGTTATTACTGAAGAAATCTCCTTGAAGTTGGTCGCGGGCACAAAGGCGGCCGACTCGTACTCGGGGCAAGGAGGCCGGATGTACTACACGGACGACCGCGGCGTCTATCGAATCTACGCTCTAGCGCCCGGGCGGTACATAGTGAGCGCCGGCGGTTCTCAAGACTCGATGAGTTTCCTAGCCAAACGGCCGAAAAGAGTTCAGACCTACTATCCGGGAGTCACCGATGAATCGCGGTCAAAACCCGTTGAGGTGATCGCCGGGGCGGAAGCCTCAGGTGTGGACATTAAGGTTGGCATGGCGGACAAGGGGTTTAGCGTGAACGGCCGCGTCCTTATTGCGGAGACAGGCGCACCGATCGCCAATGCGATGGTTGCCTACACGACCAGACCCAGTGAGGGCAGCCTGGAACAGAGCAATCGCGAAGACTCCTTCTCTGTTCCCGGCGGGATCACGACTACGAACGCCAAGGGTGAGTTTCGCCTCGATTCCGTGGAGCCAGGCAACTACAAATTGGAAGTCCAATCCATGGGCGCATTGACTGGCACCAGCACCAATGATTTCTACGCCGACCCGGTCAACTTCGAAGTTCAATCGGGCAATATCGATAAGCTCGTGATCAAGGTTCATCTCGGCGCAAGCATCAGCGGCGTCGTGGGGTTCGAAAGCCCCGCCGCCGAAGCTTTCGACACCTCGACTCCATTTATGCTGATTGCCGTCCCGGATGAGCGGACGAAGTCCACGGCGTCGGGCATGGCCCGAGTTGCGGCCGACGGCAGCTTTAGGATCGGCGGGCTCAAAGCCGGCAAGATAAATATCCGGTCGCTTCCATATGGCGCCCAGAAGTTTTCAGTCGTTCGGATCGAACGCAACGGTGTAGAGCAATTCGACGGACTAGATATTCAGCCAAACGAGCAGATCACCGGAGTGAGAGTAGTCGTGGTTCAGGCCAATTGCATCCTGCACGGTAGGGTTACCATTCAAGGGGGCACTCTCACGCCCGACTCAGAGATCTCAGTGTGGGCGCGTCCGCTGAACAGCACCATCAATGATTCGCATCGAACCTTTCCGGTAGACGCGAAGGGAAATTTCGTCATCGAAGGTCTGGCGCCGGGTGATTATGAGGTCGAGGCCAGCGTGTCCTCGCAAGGCTCGGGAACCGGGCGCAGGGTCTCGGCTAAGCAGCAGGTGACATTGACGCCTGGCACCCCGGCACAAACGAGCCTCATTCTCGATCTAGGAGCGAAAGGTCCCGACAAATGAACGCTCTGTCACAGAATCCGCCCGGGACGAATTGCCGAAACTTTACGATGCATAAGATTGCTTTAGGAATTATTCTATCTACCTTATTCGTATCGGCGATCGCCAATGCCCAGCAACCGCAATCAGAGAAGCCTGCGGCGGGCGATCGCCGGGTGGCGCAGCAACCAGCGACCGCGCAGGAGAAAAAACCCCAGGCGGGCGGGTCGATCAAGGGCCGCGTGATCGGAGAAGGAAACCGGCCGGTTGCTGATGCTTCGATCATGGCTTTTCCTGCAAACATGGCTTCCAACCCGCAAGCGATGATGACCACGTTCTTCCGGCCGGTCACCTCCGACGCGGATGGAAAGTTCGAGTTGAGCGGTCTTCAATGGGGCGCCTACAAAATCTCTGCAAGCGCTCCCGGATACGTTCTGTCCGACTCCGACTCGAAGCCGTACTATCGACCCGGCGAGAGTATCACGCTCACTCTGGCAAAAGGCGGCGTGATTACCGGCCGGGTGACCAACTTAACGGGCGATGCCGTAGTCGGAGCCGTCGTGCGTGCGATCAAAGTGCGAGAAGCTGATAACAAACCGGTGCGGGTACGCCGAGACATGGCCTCCGAATTCACCGGCACGATCGCTTCGCTGCTTGGACCGTACAAGACCGACGACCGCGGCATATACCGCATCTACGGTCTCGAGGCAGGTTATTATCAGGTTGCCGCGGGCGGCCGGCGCGGGCAAGGCACCGGTGTGAACTACTCAGAGGCTCTGTCCTCACCGCGCGGTGGAGCCTACGACGGCGACGCGCCGACTTACTTTCCCTCGAGCACGATCGACACTGCGGCCGAGGTCACGGTGCGAGCCGGGGACGAAGCCACCAACATTGACATCCGGTATCGCGATAACCGAGGTCACTCGGTGAGCGGCGCCGTATCGCGTTCTAAGGAATCGGGTGAGGACGGAATCTCGGTGATGCTGACTCGGGCAAGCAACGGAATAGTTGAAGCGACAACCTACGTGCTTGCGCCGCTGAAAGAAAAAGGTTTTGCTTTCGACGCTCTCCTCGACGGTGAATATTTCGTGACTGCAATGGCCGGATCGGGCTCTATGATGGGCGGCGGTGACGGGATGAATGTATCGGTGTCACCGTCACGGCCAGTGACGGTGAGCGGCGCCGACGTCACCGGCGTTGAGCTTGCGCTCGAGCCTCTTGCTTCAATGGCCGGCCGCGCCTTGATCGAGCCGATAAGCGCCGCGCAGAAAGCGGAATGCAAAGCTAACAGGCCGGCCCGGCTCGAAGAACTCGTCATCAGCGCGCGAGACGAAGGCAGCAAGAAGCCCGAGGATCAATCTCTATCATTGCTCTCCATGTTTAAAGACACTTCTCCCAACGAGAAGGGCGAGTTCACCGTTGGCTTTCTCCGGCCGGGTGTTCATCGATTGGATCTGCAGCTTCCCGGAGACAGTGTTTACATAAGAACCGTCACGCTTCCTCCGCTGACTCCCGATGGCAAGCCCGTCGATGCCGCAAAGAGCGGGGTTACGCTGAAGTCCGGCGACAAGGTGAAGGGGCTGGTAGTCACGATGAGCGAAGGAGCCGCGGGTTTGCGAGGAAAGGTCGTCACCGGCGAAGAAAACAAGCCGCCGTCCGCGAAGATGAGAGTGCACCTTGTGCCTGCCGAACCAGAAGCCGCTGACAATATCCTGCGTTACTTCGAGGCCGAAGTAGCAGCAGACGGCAACTTCGCGTTTGCCAACATCGCACCCGGCAAATACCGGCTCGTAGCGCGAGAGCTCTCCGACCAGGAACTAACCGAAGCAGATCACAAGCCGCTAGCCTGGGACGCGGGCGGGCGAACCTCTCTCAAGTTTGAAGGCGAAGCATCTAAGAAAACAATCGAGCTCAGTCAATGCCAGCGGGTCACAGATTTCGTCGTGAGCTACACACCTCTAATAAAGCCGTCCAAACCCGTTAGGAAAGCAAACTAGTGACTTGAACAGTCGTTTCGCTAGCCATTAATTGGGTACGAAATCCGTGCGAACCGTCAAATCAGCGTCATCCGTGGTCTATGAGTTCGCAAGGATCGCATTGGCCAGCACGCCGCATAGACCACGGATGACACTGATTCGACCGATTTGCGCGGATACCGATTCACGCCCCGCAAGTTGCAACCGTGCTTGACACCCGACCGCCAGTCGAACTAATGAGTACCTGGAAGTTATGTCTCTAGAGTGGAGGAAAAGAAGATGGCTGTTGAAGTGGGCGATATGGCTCCTGACTTCGAGCTCGCGTCTCATTTAGGTGAGGGCAAGAAGGTCAGGCTATCCGACGTCCGTGGCAAGAAGAACGTATTCATTGCCTTCTATCCGCTGGCCTGGACCTCGGTTTGAACAACGCAGATGCCCTCGTATGAGGCTGATCTCAGCCGCTTCCAGGGCTACGATACCCAGGTCCTGGGTATATCAGTCGATTCGGTTCCCTGCAACGCCGCATGGGCCAAGAGCCTCGGTAGCATCACCTACGATCTTCTTTCAGACTTCGAGCCAAAGGGCGAGGTCGCGCGAAAGTTCGGAGCGTATCGCGCGGAAGGCTACTCCGAACGCGCGCTGTTCGTCATCGATAAGCAAGGCAAGATCGTCTACAAGGACATCCACGAGATAGGCGAGCAGCCGGATATCAACGAGATCTTTAACGTACTGCGCAAGCTCGATTGATCAAGTGAACGGTTGGGATCGCGAGTCCGAAGTTCAGAGTTCAACCTTTAGGTTGCTGGTAGAGATTGGGCAGGCTAAAGCCTGAACTCTAAACTTGTGCGTATGCCGGCCGTGAGCCGTGGGTGCGGGCACAGGCGCTAGCGCCGGCTTAATTCGATCTTGTCTCGCTCTTCTGTTCGTGTAGTTTCTTCAGCAGCTCGCCTATCTTTTCCGACAGCTCCTCACCTCTAAGACCGGCTGCCTTAATCACGCCGTCTTGATCGATCAGCACCGTGTGTGGGATCGCGTACACGCCGTACAACTGCGAGACCTTGTTCCGCCATCCAAGCCCGTCGTAGTACTGCAGCCAGGTGATGCCCTCTTCTTTCATGTAGGCGTCGAACTCCGGGCGATTTGAGTCGAGATTGATCCCTATCATAACGAACTGCTCGCCACCGAACTTCTTCAAGATGGTTTTGATTTCGGGTATATCCCGCCGGCAAGGCAAGCACCAGCTTGCCCAAAAATCGAGGAGCACAACCTTGCCCCGAAGCTTCTCGAGCGAAAGTTCCCCGCCGGTGTGAGACTTCACCGCAAAAGATGGCGCGACCCTGGCATCCACCATCTTCGTATTGGCGATGACCGCGCGTGCCTGGCTTGCATCGCTCGAGGCGGGATCAAGTTCGAGATATGTTTTCAGTGCGGCAACGCCCTCCTGTTCCTTACCGGCCTTGATCAGAGCGAAGCCCAGATTGTAATAAGCCTTGACCACTTTGCCCTTGCTCAACTCGATCGCGCGTTGAAGAGCAACCGCCGCTTGCTCGAACAACTCTTTCTCGTTTTGCAGATAAAGCACGACGCCCAGCACGTTGTACATCTCCGCTTCGTTTGGCGGCTTCAGCTCGGCGGCCTGACGAAAAGCAACGGCGGCTTCCTTCAGTCTCCCTAGCTGAAGATTGATCTGCCCGATGGACTGAAAGCATTCCGCGCATTTGTCATCGCGAAGTGCCGCGGCTCTACGCAACTCGGTAATCGCCTCCTCGACGCGGCCCTGCCGCACAAGCAGACGGCCGTCGGTGAGCGCCTTTTGGAAGTCATCGCTTTGCTCCGGGGCCGGCTTTGTCGAGGCTTCTTGAGCTAAGGCCGGCTGGTTGACCGCGCTCGTGGCCGCCAATGCGATCATCGAGAAAAATAAGATCGCGCGAGTTAACTTTCTCACAGACTGCTCCTCAGTCGCTCGGACACATTCGCACGTCGCGACTTTCTCAGAGAGAATTCTCAAAGCAAAAGCCGCAGGCCGACGCCATGCCGTATTTCTGACGCCAGGCTGATTCAATTCAGTTTAAGCTCAACACCACGACTCGCCGGATGTGCAGAGTCCAGCTTGCTCACCACCAGCGCCAAACCGGCCCCACGTGACGCTTGGCTCGGCATCGAAAAGAACACCAATCCCTGACGCGACTGCCCCGCCTCAACCGGCGCCTTGACGTCGAGCGCGTACGCCGAGAAAGCCTCCAAAGATTCTTTGTACCCCGCCTTGCTGTAGGCTGAGATTTCATAGTAGGAGACCAGCCGCTTGAATGCTTGACGCTCGTTCATTGCTTTGAAGCTGCGGCCTTCCGCCGCGCGCATTTCGAAACGGGCGTTCTTAAGATCGACGCTCTCGCGGCCGGAGTTCGTGATCATTACTCGCACGGGCAAGACTCCGGCTAGAAGCAAATTCGCATCGAAGGTGTCATACAAGAAGTCTTCGTCGGTTACCGCCTGTGCCTGAATGCCGATGCTACCTGCCGAAGCTTTCGCCGCGTAACTCGCCGGCGGCAGTTCCGGCTGCGTTCGAACATTGAACGGCTTACCGCAACCGAAAGACGGCGCCGTAAACAAAACCAAGGCGCAGCCGCCCATCAGCCGAAGCAAAGATTGCCGCGGTGAATACCATTCAACGGATGTAGATGACATCACGCTGATGCTAAGCCAGCAACAACATGGGTGTCAACTTGCGGCTTTTCAGAGGGCTATGCTAACGTCACTTCTTTCTGTAGACAGCGCGTTTCGCGTGCTATGTGACCCGTCCTCGAGGCTGTTCAGGAGACACTTCGGGAGAAGAGACCAGGGCTTTGAAGTCAGGCCGTAATTTGCACGCTCTGAGTTTTCTTGGCAAGATGATGATCACTTCGTACAAGGGCATCACTCCGCGGATATCCGATAGCGCCTTCGTCGCCGAGGGCGCGCAAATAATCGGTGACGTTCACATTGGTGCGCACTCGAGCGTCTGGTTCAACTGTGTGCTGCGCGGCGATTGCTACTACATCCGAATCGGCGAGAACACTAACATCCAGGACAACACAGTTGTTCACGTGACGCAGGGACGGTTCGCGGCCGTTATCGGAAGCTATGTGACAGTGGGGCATTCGGCGGTGCTTCACGGGTGCACGGTGAAGGATCGCTGTCTGATCGGAATCGGAGCGATAGTGCTGGACGATGTGACCATCGGCGAAGAGTCGTTCATAGCCGCCAGTTCGCTGATCACGCCTGGAACGGTCATACCGCCGCGTTCAATGGTGATGGGCGCGCCGGCAAAGGTTCGGCGGCAAGTGACCGACGAAGAAGTGGCACGGATCGATGAACACTGGCAGCATTATGTCGAGTACAAGAATCAGTACGTGGCGGGAGCGAAGAATTGAAAATTGAGAATTGAAAAATGAAAATTGCAAATTGAAGGGGAACGGAAGTCATTGACGCCGGACGAATTATCTGAACGACTGATCAACTTTGCGGCGCGCGTTGGCAAGGTCGTCGATGCGCTCCCCGACACGCGAATGGGACGTCACATTGCCGGACAATTTGTGCGGTGCGGCACCTCGCCAGCACCGAGAGAGAAAAAATTGAAAATTGAGAATTGAAAAATGAAAATTGCAAATTGTGAACTCATTGAGGCAAGTAGTGACACCCGACGAACTTTCTGAGCGCTTGATTAACTTCGCCGCGCGTGTCGGCAAGGTGGTAGACGCACTGCCTGATACGCGAATGGGACGTCACATTGCCGGACAATTTGTGCGGTGCGGCACCTCACCCGCCCCGAACTACGAAGAAGCCTGCGCCGCCGAGAGTCGCGCCGACTTCATTCACAAACTCGGAATCTGCTTGAAGGAATTGCGAGAGTCGCGGTGCTGGATTCGTCTGATTATCAAGACGGAACTTCTTCCAGAGCACCGGATGAACGAATTGTTGGATGAAGCCAACGAGCTCTGCAACATAACCGGTCAGTCGATTGTTACGGCGAAGGAGAACAGAGATAAGAAGCGCTAGATCCGCAATTTTTCAATTTTCAATTCTCAATTCTCAATTTTCAATGTTGGGATTTTGGCAAGCTCCATGATCGCAAAAGTACGCGGAACACAGGATCTTCTGCCTGCGCGGTTCACCGAAAAGGTCGACGCGCAGATCGAGCGCTGGGACCTCATCGAGCGCACGGCGCGCGAGGCGTTTCGCCGCTTCGGCTTCGAGGAGATTCGCACGCCGATGATCGAGAAGACCGAGTTGTTCGAGCGTGGGATCGGAACCGAGACCGATGTGAACAAGGAGATGTACACCTTCGAGGACCGCGATGGTGAGCGAGTCTCACTTCGACCAGAGTCAACCGCTTCGGCTGTTCGAGCTTACATCGAACACGGGATGTTCAACCAACCCGGGCTTGTGAAGCTTTTCTACATCGGCCCGCAGTTTCGGCGCGAGCGCCCGCAAAAAGGCCGCTATCGCCAATTTGGGCAGATCGGCGTCGAGGTGCTCGGCCAGAGCGACGACCCCGCGATCGAAGCGGAGGTGATCGAGATGCTCGACTGGTATTTGAAGCGGCTTCAAATCACCGGCACTGAGCTGCTGGTGAACTCGATCGGCGACGAGAACTGCCGGCCGGCTTACATTGAGCAGCTAAAGGAAGCGATTGGCCGGCAGCTACCGCTGCTGTGTGGAAGCTGCAATCAGCGGTACGAGACCAACCCGTTGCGAGTGCTCGACTGCAAAATAGAATCGTGCCAGCCTTACTTGAAAGAGCTTCCGGCCATCACCGACTCGCTGTGCGATCCTTGCCGCGCGCACTTCGACCAGTTCAAGGAGCTTCTCGATTCGCGCGGTATCACGTACACAGTCTCGCCGAGGCTAGTGCGGGGGCTCGACTATTACATGCGCACGGCGTTCGAGATCATCGGCAATCGGCTTGGCTCACAGAACACAATTGTAGGAGGCGGCCGCTATGACGGCCTGTCACAGATGCTGGGCGGGCCGCCTGCCAAGGGATTCGGCTTCGCGTTCGGCGTCGAGCGGATGATAATGAGTTTGCCGGAGGACAGCGCCGATCTCCCGAAGCGGGTCCCTACGCTGTTCGTCGCCTACATTGGCGAACGAGCGCGAAGATACTCATTCACGCTGGCCGCCAGGTTGCGGGAAGCCGGCATCAGCACCGTCGTAGATCTGGAGGGGCGCAAGCTAAAGAAATCGCTGGCGATCGCAAACACGCTGGCGGCGCGATACGCGTTGATAGTCGGAGACGACGAGATCGATAAAGGCACATACGTGCTTCGCGATATGACTACGGGCGAGCAGAGGAATCTGGGAGAGCAGGATCTGATTGACACCTTAACAAAGTGATGCGTGATGCGTGACGATCGTGTTCGGTCACGTATCACGCATCACTCATCAATTTTTATGTCTACACTCGATAATCTAGGAAGCTTGAAACGGACGCACTATTCGGGCGATCTCAGGGCTGAGCACGCCGGCGAGATGGTGATGCTCATGGGGTGGGTACACCGCCGCCGTGATTTTGGCCCACTGACTTTCATAGACCTGCGTGACCGCGAGGGCATCGTACAGGTGGTCTTCGATGAAGAGAAGAACGCGGAGGCCCATCGCCGAGCCAAGGAGTTGCGCAACGAACATGTCGTGGCGGTCGCCGGTAAGGTTTTGATGCGCGACAAGGAAAAGGTCAATCCAAACCTCAAGTCCGGCCGGATCGAGGTGAAGGCTTTGGAACTGCACATCCTGAACGACGCAAAGACTCCGCCGTTCGAGATCGACGCAAATAAGGCGAGCGAAGAAGTGCGGCTCAAGTACCGTTATCTGGACCTTCGCCGAGAAAAGATGCAGTACAACATTGGACTGCGGCATCGCGCGGCTCTCGCCGTGCGGCGCCACCTCGACGAACACGGCTTCTACGAAATCGAAACGCCGATGTTGATCAAGACCACCCCCGAGGGTGCGCGCGACTACATCGTGCCCAGCCGCTTGCAGCCGGGCCGCTTCTACGCGCTGCCCCAGTCACCTCAGATATTCAAGCAGCTCCTGATGATCGCCGGCTACGACAAATACTTTCAGCTCGCGCACTGCTTCCGCGACGAGGACATGCGCGCAGACCGCCAGCCCGAGTTCACCCAGATCGACATCGAGATGAGCTTTGTTCGCCCCGACGATATCTTCAAGGTCATCGAGCCGCTGATGGCCGAGATGTCGCGGTTGATCGACTTGAAAGTCGAGCTTCCCTTCCCTCGCCTGACCTATGCCGAATCCATGCGCCGCTACGGCACCGATAAACCTGATACGCGATTCGAGATGGAGCTGGTCGAGCTATCGGACAAGCTGGCCGGAACCGGCTTCGCACCTTATAAGAACGCGCTTGAATCGGGCGGACAGGTAAAGGCCATCAACGTGAGCGGTGGGGCGAAGTACTCGCGCAAGAACCTCGACGAGCTAACCGAGGTCACGCGCCGCTTCGGGGCCGGCGGAATGGCCTGGATCAAGACTGCCGACTCGGGAGAGATAACGTCCCCGCTTTCAAAATCGCTCGGCGAAGAGAAAGTCGCGGAACTCGTTCAGGCAGCCGGTTCGAAGCCAGGCGACTGCGCGCTGGTGGTCGCGGGCAAGCCCTCGGTCGTGGCAGCGTCCCTCGGCGCGCTGAGATTGGAGGTCGGCGAGCGCGAAGGCCTGATCGATCAGGCCAAGTTTAACTTTCTATGGGTTACCGATTTCCCGATGTTCGAATATCACGAAGAAGACGGCCGTTACTATCCGATGCATCATCCGTTCACCAGCCCGTGCGACGAAGACATGGACCGGCTGGAAACAGATCCGGGTTCCGTACTGGCGAAAGCTTACGATCTGGTGCTGAACGGCGTGGAATTGAGCAGCGGATCGATTCGAATTCATCAGCGCGAGACGCAGCGGCGTGTCTTCAAAGTACTTGGAATGACCGAGGAGGAAGCGCACTCGAAGTTTGGCTTTTTGCTTGACGCTCTGGAATACGGAACGCCTCCTCACGGAGGAATGGCGATAGGGTTTGACCGCCTGGTGATGCTACTGGCTCGCGAGAAATCGATCCGCGAGGTGATTGCGTTTCCGAAGACCGCCAGCGCTGTGGACTTGATGATCGACTCCCCGAGCTCGGTATCCGAAGAGCAACTGCGCGACCTTCACATCAAGATTGTGGATTGACTCTCGGCGCGACGCAGGTGCACCCGAATGTTCAAGGCCTCTCTCGCTCTTGTGACACTCTCACGCCGGTCGCGAAGAACGCTCATGCGCTATTGACTCTTGTCCTCGCAATTTGTAGAATTCGCTCGCTTTCATAAATTGCACTAATTTCGGCAGCACTCCTCCAGGTATCAAAGGGTTCTAGGATGTGTAGGTAAGACGGGCGGCAAGACTCGTCCATCAGCCTCAGCAGCGTGCCCGCGCTATTCGGGTGCGGCCTGATATGCAACGGGGCTCGAACGCAATCCGGCTCAGGCTTTAGCTCGGAATTTGAATAACCTAACAAACGCTCACACTGACACCAAGCTGTCAGGCGAGAAGGAATGGAGGCAAAATGTTTAGTACTAGCATCAGGCGCGGACTCGGATGGTTGGCACCGCCGGGTTCAACAACTAGATTCTGGATTCACCCCATGAGACACCGCGGGTCTTCGAGAGGTCGGGCCGGTCTCGGCGTGCTTCTCTCGCTTCTGCTGCTCAGTGGGAGCGTTCCCGCTCAAAGTTCCACATCCTCGGTTAATGGCACGGTTGTGGATCCACAGGGTAAGTCAGTCGCAGGAGCAACAGTCACACTCACCAGCAGTGACACGAACACTGTTCGGACCGCTACGGCTGCTGAGGATGGTTCGTTCCTTTTTAGCTTGGTCCAGCCCGGGAAGTACCAGCTTGAAGCGACAGCTTCCGGCTTCAAGAAGGCTGTGATTACGGATGTGCGCGCGCTGGTGGCCAAGCCGACCAACGTAACAGTACAACTGGAAGTTGGCGGCGTAAGCGACACGGTTACGGTTAGCGCCGGATCTGCTGAGGTCCTGCTCAACAAGCGCGATGCCAGCCTCGGCAACAACTTCGTGGCGCAGCAGATCACCCAGTTGCCGCTCGAATCCGGCAACGTGGTCGCACTGCTAAGCCTTCAACCCGGAGTGACGCCGGACGGCAATGTCACCGGTTCCCGCTCGGACCAGGCCAATATCACGCTCGATGGCGTCGATGTTAACGAACAACAAGCAGGCCTCGCACGGAACGGCGACGCATTGTTTAGCGTACTGCGCGTAACTCCCTCCTCGGTTCAGGAGTTTCGCGTTACTACAACGAACCCCAATGCGGCGGAGGGACGCTCGGCAGGCGCCCAGGTGGCGTTGGTCACCAAGAGCGGAACCAATCAGTTTCACGGCTCGGCCTATGAGTTCCACCGCAACACCATATTCACGGCCAACAACTTCTTTAACAACAAGGCCGGGGTGTTTACGGCGACTGATCCACAGGTGCTTGCCGGGCTGAAAGGTGCCGGCGAAGAGAAACTGCCAAGACCCAAACTAATCCGCAACCTTTTCGGCGCCACCATCGGCGGCCCGATCAAGAAAGACCGCTTATTCTTCTTCTACAACTACGAAGGCCGGAGGGACGCCAGTGAAGCGTCCTCCGATCCACGGACTGTGCCGCTTGCAAGCCTTGGCCGCGGCGAAGTGAAGTACCTGACCGCCACGCTCGTCCCCGTCACATTGACCTCGGCCCAAATCACCCAGATCTTTCCAGCGGTCGGGGTTAACCCGGCGGCGATCGCAGTCCTCGCCGACGCCGCGAAAAAGTATCCGGCAAATTCGTCAGAAGTGGGCGATGGCCTCAATACCGGCGGTTTTCGCTTTAATGCTTCGACCCCGGCGCGGTTCACCACACACATTGCGCGGATCGACTACAATCTCACGCAGGACAGCCGTCACATACTGTTCTTGCGTGCGAACTACCAGCAAGACGTCGCCCTCAACGCGCCCTTCCTACCCGACAGTCCCAGGCCGGGAACCTGGAGCCACCCGTCGGGATTTGTGGTCGGGCACACCTGGGCTATCAAGAATTCGCTGGTTAACGACGCTCGATTTGGCATGACTCGGAACGCGTTCTCGACTTTCGGGGATTCCGGGGCCAATAACGTCCAGTTCCGGGCGGTTTTTTCCCCGGCAGCTTTCTCGCGGACCTTCGCCCGCGCAAACCCGACATACAACTTCACCGACGACGTTTCGTGGACCAAAGGCAGCCACAGTTTCCAGTTTGGCACAAACATTCGGGTGATTCGTAATACGCGGACCAGCGTCCGCTTCGACTCCGCCATCACGAACGGGTTCTTCTACGACCTGTCGGGAGCGGTGCTTACCAATCCGCTAAACCCACGCGGGGGGTCGGCGTGGACGTCACCGTTGAAGCACGCACTTGCTGCGGTGATCGGGCGCTACTCGCAGTACGCCTCCAACATTGATTACGATCTGGATGGGAGCATCCTCGATTCGGGAAGCCCGCTTGTGCGCACCTTCGCTACCGACGAGTATGACTTCTATGCCCAGGATTCCTGGAAGCTCCGGCCAAACCTGACGGTGACCCTTGGGCTGCGCTACGGCTTGAGCCGGCCTATATATGAAACGCATGGCTTCCAAGCCGCCCCGACAGTTAATCTGGGCGAGTTTCTCCAGAGGCGTCTCGCTGGCGCCGCAGCGGGCACGCCGATACAGGAACTGATCACCGTTGACCTGGCCGGACCCAAAAACAACAAGCCCGACTACTATAAATGGGACAAGAACAACTTCCAGCCGCGCGTTGCCGTCGCCTGGACGCCGAACTTCAGTGGCGGTTGGAAGCGCAAGCTTCTTGGCAGTGATGGCGACCTTGTAATCCGCGGTGGTTTCGCCATGCTAAATGACTTCCTCGGCCAGGCGCTGGCGACTAATTTCGATACCGCCAATACGCTCGGCTTCTCTTCGAGCACGAGCATATCGGCGAATACCTACAACGTCACGACTCGCCCGGCCCCGCTGTTTACGGGCTTCACGCAGAATATCCGCGCATTGCCGAATATTCCGCCTGCGGCGGCTTTGAAGTTCCCGCAGCAAAAGGCACCGGATGGCTCGACACGAATTGAGAGTTCGCTGGACTCGAACTTAGTCTGGCCCGAGCACTATAGCTGGGACGTGTCGGTCGGCCGCAAACTGCCCGGTGGAATGTTCGTCGAAGCGTCTTATGTCGGCCGCAAGGCGCGCAAGCTGCTCTCTGTTATCGACACGATGCACTTCAACAATCTGGTCGACAAGAAATCGGGGATGGACTGGTACACGGCCGCAGGCAAGCTCCAGGATGCGCGCCTGGCCAACACACCGATCAACAAGATCGGGGCGATCCCCTTCTTTGACAACCTGTTTCCAGGTATCGGGGACGCCGTGATTGGAGACCCTTCGCTGACGCCTACGCAGGCGGCTTATACTCTGGTGGCTAGAGAAGCAGTCGGCGGCTTCGACATCGTGGACTGGACCTTCGTTCAAACCATTCTAGACGAACTCTCGACGGTCGGGCCGTTCGCGTTCAGACAAAACCAGTACGGCTCTCTGTTTACGACCAGCAACTACGCTGAATCGGATTACCACGCCCTGCTGTTCAGCGTGCGTCAACGGTACAAAGAGAGCCTGACGTTTGACTTCAACTACACTCTGTCTAAGGCTCTTGATACTGCGTCGGGAACGAACAACAACGCTGGCCTGATTCTGAATCCGATCACTCCCAAGGCCAACCGAGGGGTGTCGGACTTTGACATAAAGCACCTCGCCAACGTCAATGCCATCTGGACGCTGCCGGTTGGGCGGGGCAGGAAGCTTCTCGGAAAGGCGCCGGGGTTCGTTGACGCCTTCGTGGGCGGCTGGCAGTTGAGCGGCATCTTCCGATTCAACTCCGGTCTGCCGTTCGACGCTTTCGACAGCGGCGGGGTTGGATGGGCCACCAACTGGAACTTCACGGTCAACGGAACGCGCCTGCGACCGGTTTCCACCTCGCCCACCCGTGGGGAGGATGGGTTAGACCCCAATAACTTCAAAGACGTTCTGGCGGCCTATAACAGTTTCCGGAACGGCCGTGCGGGCGAAGTCGGCGACCGCAACATATTCCGATTCCCCGGATACATCAACCTGGACGCGGGGCTTGGAAAATCGTTCAAGATGCCGTACCGCGAAACCCATCAGCTTCAGTTGCGCTGGGAAGTGTTCAACGTGACCAACACCCAACGCCTGACCGGGGCCTCGACTACCGCGCTCGAAGTGGACCCGTTTGCTGCCGACGCGCCTCCGGCCAACTGGGGCAAGTTCACCAGCATCCAGGGATCACCTCGAGTCATGCAAATCGGTTTGAAGTACATTTTCTGATCGCGCAAGTTGTTTAGCGCACCGACGCGGGCTGAAGGCAAGCTTCAGCCCGCTTTTTCTTTGTGAGGATAGATCGCTCGCTCGTCTTTGGGATCTGGTTGTCTGAACAGGCTCCGATGTGCGAGCCATCATTCGAGGTCTTCTGAGACAGCTTCCAGTTGTCAGGGCACCGCTAGGGTTTCTTATTCTCCGATATGTACTGCTCTAGTTGTTTCTTGTCGGGATAGTCCGGTTTCTTGGCGAGGAATTTTTCATACTCGGCCACCGCCTTGTCCTTCATCCCCGCTCCTTTGTAGAGGGCGCCCAGGCGCAGATGGGCCTCAGCTTTCCCAACTGGATCGAGCCGCAGCGCCGCTTCGAAAAAGGTCACCGCTTTCGAACCCTTCTTGTTCTGAAGATACGCTTCGCCGAGGAAGTAGTTAGCATCGGAGGATTGCGTCTGAGCCGCGACAGCCCGAGTTAAGACTTCGATGGCGTCGTCGAATTTCTTTTCAGCTATACGAAGCTTCCCGAGATTCAACAACGCCAGTATGAACGAAGGCTTTTCCTGTAGGGCGCTCAAATATGACTTCTCAGCTTCTGCGACATCCCCTTGTTTGAACTGAACCGTCCCCAATTCAGTCCAGGCAACAAAGTCCTTCGGGTCAGCGGTAAGGATCTGACGCAGCAAAGCAACGGCGTCTTTGTACTCCTTCTTCTTGATCGCTTCCTGAGCCTTGCCAAAGCGAGCCTCATTCTCTGGCTGCCGTTTGTAGTAGTCTGCCGCCGAGACGCTGCCAACCCTACCCTCGTCTCGCGAGCCCGGTCTTGGCTTCCATTCCAAGTTAAGGTCGTGCCGGATTTCCGTCCTTGTCCGGTCAATCAGCACGATACGAACGCGAACGGCTTCCTGGTTCTCGACCTCGACCACTATGTCGTACTCCCCGTTGACAACATCATTGAAGCGGTACCGCCCGTTGTTGCCGACTGTCTGACGCGAAAGCAGGTTGCCAGAGGGAGTGTACAAAAGGATGAAGAAAGTTTGCGGCTTTAAGCCGCTCCACTGACTCTCGTCGATTTTGAAGTCGCCAAACAACGAATGACCCCCGCCTTGCTGTGCGGCGATCGTAACCGATGCGAGCAATACCAGAACTATCAACATAGCGAGCAAAGGTTGGCGTTTCATGCGCGCGATGTTACCACATTTTTGCGATCGGCGTGAAAGACTTCTCTTTTGATCTGCCCAGTTTTTCTTTTGACCCTCTGCCGGCGCCTGGCGTGGATACCCACTGACTGAGGTAGCAATCCCGCAACGACGTCGCCTCCCTGCCACCTCGCACGGATTTGTTGCCAGCGTGTAACCACTATCAAGCCGGCTTCCGGTTCCAAGACCGGGCGCCTTCCCCTCGCCGTCGCATCAACGTGCAGAGGGTGGTTTGACGGAGGCCGCGGCAATGATGATAATGACCATCTGCTGAGCAGTGAAATCCATTATCTTCAACTCGAGAGGCGACGATGAACGAACGAACAGGCGGTTCTTTTAGTTTGAGAGTCAGGCGGCGCCCTGCTCTTTTGCTAATCGCGCTGGGCGCGATGCTCTGTACATACGCTTGCGGAGGCGACTCGCATCATACCGGCGCCGCCGCGAACTATCCCACCGGGATCAGCGAAGACATCGAGCAGCAACTCAAGTACGATGCTCGCGTTGAGAGCTTCGACACAAGCAGCAGCGAGGACCTGATCGTCAACGTAAATGAAACGTGGGTGCACTCTCCTCCAGGCATGCAGGAACGCTCAGTTGGACAGTGGTATAACACGTGGCACTCGAATCATAACGGCAGCGTGATCGTCCAGTACGACGGCAACAAGATAGCAAGCTGGACTAGCCAGGACGGATACAAACCCGAGACGAAGTCGAAGACCGGGGAGTCACAGTCCGAAGGCTGACTCAGGATGACGCAAATTGAAAATTGAAAATTGAAGAAAATTTGAAATTTGAAATTGGAGATGCACCTGCTCGGCCGGCCCGCCCGTATAATAGACATATCATCATCCGAGGCTAACGGGAGGCTCTTATCGATGGCTGCTCGAGTGCTCCACCTTATCTTGATTGGAATCTCTCTCTTCTCTGTTCCCGCGCTGGCATCCTCCGACGGAAGGCTCGAGCGCGAGTTTTCCCAACGCCTCACTACGATAACCGTCGAGAACCCGGATGGTATTACCGAGGCACAGACCTGGGCGGAATCCACGGTCAGGGTGATTGCCTCGCGTGCGAACAGCGATGGCGATGCGCTGAACTCGGAGGTCTCGTTTGGCGCGCCCGCGCCGGACCATTTGAGAGTCGCCGTAAGACTCAAAGGCGGTGGGCATCCAGTCAGGCTTACCCTTTATGTGCCAGGCTCGATGCACCTCGCCGTCCGAAGCATCAGAGGCAACGTCACTATTATGGGCGAGCTCGCCGGACTCTCCGTTCATACTGAATCCGGGGCAATCACCCTTCATTTGCCGGAAGGTTCAAACTGCGATCTTTCGCTTCGCGCAATTAGAGGCGCGATCGAATCAAGAGTGCCTTTGAAGATCTTTGGGCGGACGGACGCTCATGTGCTCGACGCCAGAGCTGGTCAGGGCGGTTCGACGGTTATAGTTCGAAGTTCGCTGGGAAACATCAGCGTTCTGCCGGACGTTGCGTCTCGCATCGCCATGCTAAGCAGAACGGCCGATAATCTGGATAAGACCGGTCCAATCAATAGCCTCGCGAAAACACCCGGTTCGAAATTGAACCCGACCGTTGAACCACGCTCATCGTCAGACCGTGATGGAATCCATTCGGGTGAGGAGCTGCTCAAGCTCGAAGCGCGCCTCGTCAACCTGAACGTGAAAGTCACAGATGTTAGCGGCAAGACGTTGCCCGCCCTAAGGAAGGAGGACTTCGTTGTCTACGAAGACGATGTTAAGCAAGTCGTCTCTTACTTCGAGCCCGTCACCGCTCCTTTGAATATCGTCTTGCTCCTCGACCTCAGCGGCAGCACCGAACATAAGATTAAGACTATGAAGAAAGCCGCGCAGAAGTTTGTCGACTCACTCAAGCCAACCGACCGCATAGCGGTTGCGGGGTTCACCAGGCGGTTTTTCGTCATATCGAATTTCACGACCGACCATCGGCTGCTCAAGGACCGCATCGACGACATCAAGAACCGCCACTCAGGCACGGCTTACTACGACGCGATGTGGGCCACGCTCGATCTGTTGGACGAAGCAAACGCTACGCGGAAAGCGATCGTCGTGCTGACCGATGGCGTAGACAACTCGCTGGACCATCCCAATGACTCCGAGTTTGATCCTAAGCATGGCTTCGACGAACTGCTCACGCGCATCGAGGAAGCCGACACCACTATCTATCCCATCTACCTTGATACCGAATATGAAACGGTAGGAATGAGCGGGCGGAATGGCCACGCAGCCTACGTCACCGCGCGCAAGCAACTCGCGGCGCTGGCGGAACAGACAGGCGCAGCGATGTTCAAAGCAGAACGAGCGGAAGACCTGGAAGGAGTGTACCAACAAGTCGCGGCTGAGCTGCATTCGCTCTACAGCATGGCCTACACTCCGGAACTGGTGCGCACGGATGGAAAGTGGAGGAAGATCAACATCGCGGTTGCCTTACCGGGGGCTAAGGTGAGAACGAAGCGTGGGTACTTTGCGAAGTAAAAAATGCGTTCTCGTCAGATATGGGCAGCACGAACCGCTGTTCCTCAATTCGCCGGCGTCCCCGGCCGCTCGGTGCCCACGACCGCCGGGGCGTCGCAGAGCAAATACTACCTGCTTAACGGTCGAGGTAGATTCATGCGGATGGGCTTGAAGCTTACCTTCTAATGTCCTTTTGATTCCTAGGGACGGCCGAGGTGGTGTTTGAGTTGAGAGTTCTCAAGCGAGACGCTCTGAATTCGGAACGATCCGAGCCACCCAACTTCAATAGGCGGAGTTGGACCCAAGGGTCCAGTTCCGCAGTGGTTTTGCCGCTTGTCCAAACTTTACTTTCGCCGGATGCGAGTTCGAGCCTATCGCCGCGATTTCCATTTTTTCGTAGAGACATCCAATTTGTTGGAGATAGTATTCACCGCTGCGCGCTCGGCGATAACCTAAGTACTGAGAAGCAACCAGCGTCGAACTCCCCTTGCATGTTGGCACGCGTTTTGCCAAAATCACGCTTCCCTCATTGCACTTATTCTCCGATTCGTCTGAATTAGCAACGGCCGGCAGGTATCATAAGCGATACGTGCTCCAGTTCAAGGCGCAAACCAGGACCTCGACAATAACTGCTTCGGTGGACCTTTCGTTCCGCGAGGCTCGCCGAAGTCACATCAGATGACGACACCGAAGGAGGAGAATTTAATGAAGGACTCTGCATTCTCATTGCTGCGTGGCGCTCCCTGCACGTCTGCATCAAGACAACGCGCGAGAGGCTTGCTGAAGCTGACGATTTCGCTAGTAGCGCTTCTGATCCTTTTGACGCCCACCAGGATCGCGCTGTCGCAGACAGCGACCACGTCCAGGATCTCGGGAACTGTAACTGACCCCAACAAAGCGGTGCTGCCCGGAGTGGAAGTCGAACTGTCTGACCCCACCACCAATCAGCGCCTGAAACAGACCACAGACGACACCGGGAAATACGTTTTTGCTACGGTTGCACCCGGGGTCTATAGCATGACCGTAACTAAACTGGGATTCCGCACGACAAGCTTTGCCTCTGTGAAAGTTGAAGTCTCGAAGTCCTACGATTTCGATGCGGTGCTCGAGGTCGGCGAGGTGAAGGAAATCGTCCAGGTCAGCGCCGGCGCGGGTGGGGATTTGCAGAAAACCGATTCCACTGTAGGCAATGTGATTTCGGGAGCAATAATGCCGCGCTTTCCGGCTCTAACGCGCACGGCAAACGAGCTGCTCACGGTGCAACCCCTTGTGACGCCCGACGGCTCGGTAGCTGGGTCGCGAGCCGATCAGAGTACTTTCCTTCTGGACGGTATCGACATCACCAACCAATCGGTCGGAGGGCTCGGGACCTACGCACGACTACCGATCGACGGTATAGAGGAGTTTCGAGTCGGCGTCGCCAACCCGACCGCCGCTTTTGGTCGCGGCGCGGGAGGCCAGGTCTCGGTGATCAGTCGGCACGGCACCAACGACTATCACGGCGCGGCGTACTGGTATCACCAGAATGATAACCTCAACGCCCACGACTGGACCAGTAAACGCCTGGGGAGGAGAGCCGACGGCACCGAGGTGGTGCGTAAGGCTGAATTAAAAGACAACCGCTTCGGGTTCCGATTCGGCGGTCCCATCTACCCGTGGGAGGATAAGGCATTCGTGTTCCTCAACTATGAGGGACGGCGCTTCCCGCGGAGCACGCCGATTGTACGCGTCGTGCCGACCCCTACTTTGCGCGCGGGCATCCTGCGGTTCCGTGATGCCTCGGGCAGCATCGTCTCTTACAATCTTGCCAATTCGGCTCTCTGCGGCGCTGCCGGTAATCAGCCTTGCGATCCGCGCGGACTTGGGCTGAGCCCCACCATCTCATCGCTGTTCTCCAAGCTGCCTGAGGGTAACGACCCAACGCAGGGAGATGGGTTGAACACCATCGGCTTCCGGGGCAACGTCGGCAACCCACTCACCAATGATTATTACAATGCCCGTGTGGACTACAACATCTCCAGCAACTGGCGGTTCGACGCGGCATTTCGCTACTTCGGAGAGTTGAACGGACTGGCGACTCCGGCCTCTATCGTCGGCGGAAATCTCGAGAGCCTGGGGAAGTCTCCCAACAGGCAGAACATGATCAGCGCCGGCGTGATCGGGACTTTCACCCCCAACCTGACGGGCGAGTTCCGTTTCGGTTGGGTTAGGATTCGAACGGCACAAGACGTGACCCGGCCAGATGCATCTGCTGGGATATTGAGCATCCCTGGAACGGAGAGTGGCATCACCGATGGGCAGTCGCACATTGCTCTCGATCTGGGAGCTCGGGGCGGGTTCAACAGCCTTCTTTCGGAGCCCATCGACGTTGACACCCAGGTGGCCCGCAAGCAGGCAAACGACAACAAGAATTTCCAGTACAACGCGGACATGACCTGGGTCAAGGGCGATCACACTTTCCAGTTCGGTAGCCACCTTCGCTACCTGCCTACCAGGCACCTCCGCGACGATAAGGTGCTGGGTGCTCTGGGAGCGCTGGTCGCGCAGTTAGATTCCGATCTTGGGAGTGTTTCGATTCCGGCCACAAGCCGGCCTCCGACTTGTAGTGCTACGATCACCAAAAACTGTCTGACTGCCGCCGACGTTTCGAACTTCAACCGGTTCTTTGCTTCGGCTACAGGGATCATTGACAACGTCAGCGTGCTCGCGGTTCGTGACGGCGAATTGAAACCTCTACCGTTCGGTCAACTGCTGGAGGCGGACACTACTTTGTGGGCGCCGGAGTTTTATTTCCAGGACGTTTGGCGAATCCGCCCGTCGCTGACGCTCACCTTCGGTCTAAACTACGGATGGCAGACGCCGCCAACGGAGAAACTTGGGCGTCAGAGCGTTCAGATTGATGGCCAGACTCTGAAGGTGCAGACGGCCAGGGAGTATCTGCGGGCCAAGGAGCAAGCAGCCCGGGCCGGCAAGATCTTCAATCCGCCGATCGCCTTCCAACCCATCAAGGAATCGGGTCGTAGCGGCGTATTCGACACCGACTGGAATAACATAGGGCCGCGCGTGGCTGCCGCCTGGAACCCATCCTTCAAGAACAAGTACCTGAACGCGCTCTTCGGGGATCGCAAGACAGTGATTCGCGGAGGCTACAGTCTTGTCTTCGATCGGCAGAACACAGTGCAGAGCGTGATCATCCCCACGCTTGGTGTGGCCTTCGCTCAGACGCTCAACGTCAGCGCCCCGCTATGCAATTCCACTGGTAGTGGAGGCGCGGGCTGCAATGGAACCAGCACGAATCCGGCTTTGAGCGGGTTTCGCGTCGGCGTGGACGGCAAGATTCCGATACCGACGGTCCCGACGTTGGGAATGCCGATCTCCCCGTTCTGGGGCATCAGGCCCGGAGCCGTTGGGCCTCCATTCACTGCTGCTGGCGACTTGATTCTGGATCCCGAGATTCTTTCGTTCCAGGTGGACCCGACGATCGAGGTTGGCGAGAATCACGCAATCGACCTCACCTGGCAGCGTGAGCTCAAGGGAAATATGTTGCTTGAAGCCGGATATGTCGGCCGTTTCGCAAGGAAGCTCCCCCAGAGCATGAGCTTTGGCCAGGTGCCGTATATGTTTCTGGACACAGCGTCGAACCAGACGTTTGCTCAGGCGTTTGATGCGGTGGCAAACCAGCTGCGAACTGGAGTGTTGCCGGCCAATGTGACAGTCCAACCGTGGTTTGAGAATCTGTATCCCGCGTTGGGAGCCACGGCCGGAGGCACACGGGCTTTGGCGACCTCCCAGCAGGCGAACTTCATCAGCGGGAACATAAGCAGCATTTTTCAGACCATCGACGTACGCCGGCTGCGGAACGGACAGCAGCCCTTCAACAACTACGTTGCCCAAACGCTCTTCCTGCGCGCAAGCACGGGGTTGTCGAACTACAACGGCCTGTTCGTGACACTGCACAAGCGCCTGTCGCAGGGCTTGCTGTTCACCGTGAACTACACATTCTCGAGGTCGCTGGATCAACTCGGCGCCATCCAGAACGCGGCGAACGTGATGCCCAACAGCTTCGATCTGAACGCTGAGTACGGACCATCAGCCTTCGACATCACCCATCTGTTCAACACGAGTTGGCTGTATGACCTACCCTTCGGGGGCAGACATTTCCGCAGCTCGTTCACGCCGCTGAACAAGGTGTTAGAAGGCTGGTACCTCTCGGGGATATTCACCGCTCAGAGCGGCGACCCGCTTACTGTCACCGAAAACGCGTTTGTGTGGGGCGGCAGCCGCTTCCTCGGATTCGCCTCCGGCGCGCTTTCTAAGGTGAACCCGGGCACGTTTGGGAACAGTGTCAATCGAGGCATTCCGGGGACAAACAACATTGGCGTGACCGGCAATCCGGGTACGGGGGGATCGGGCCTTAATCTGTTTGGGAACCCCGAAGAAGTGTACAACCAGTTCCGCAGGGTGAACATCAGCACCGACGGTCGTGCTGGCCGCGCCAACCCGCTGCGAGGAATGGGGAGATGGAATCTGGACACTTCCATCGGGAAGAAGACGAACATAACTGAAAAGGTGAATGTTGTCTTTTCGGCAGACTTCTTCAACATCCTCAACAAGGTGGACTTCACAAACCCAGGCTTGTCGTTGACTGCGCCCACAAGCTTCGGAGTAATCACCAGCCAGTTCGTTCCGGCAAACCGGACTTCGGGCAGCAGGTGGATTCAACTCTCGATGCGCGTGGAGTTCTAAATCCACCTGTGGTGAGTTGTTCTCGAATTACGGGTTGGGCCGTGCGGCCCAGCCCGCCTTTTTTTGCTTCGAAGAAGTTCTCGGAGCGTCCACTCTCAATCGAGGGTCAACAACGATCCCTGTGCGAAGTAGCTACTGCTTCTCCGCCATCTCAATCGCCTGCAGCATCGCTCGGGCTTTGTTGACCGTTTCAACGTATTCGCTCTCGGGCACCGAGTCCGCAACGATCCCGGCTCCCGCTTGAAAGTAAGCGCGCCCGTCTTTAGTGACGATTGTGCGAATAGCAATGCACGAGTCAAGATTTCCCGAATAGTCGAGGTACATCACCGAACCCGCATAGACTCCCCGGCGAGTCGGCTCAAGCTCATCGATGATCTCCATCGCCCGAATCTTCGGCGCGCCACTCACCGTGCCCGCCGGGAAGCACGCGGCCAGCGCGTCAAAGCGATCCATTCCCGGCCGCAGCCGAGCCTTGATCGCAGAGACCAGATGCATCACATGCGAGTAACGTTCGACGATCATTAAATCGGTGACCTCAACCGAGCCGTAGTCTGCGACGCGCCCCAGATCATTGCGTCCCAGATCTACCAGCATTACATGTTCGGCCACTTCCTTTTCATCGGCGCGCATCTCTTCGCCGAGCAACAGGTCTTCGGTGTCCGTCGCGCCACGCGGTCTTGTTCCCGCAATCGGGCGATACTCGATTCGCCGGCCCGTAGCACGCACCAGCATCTCAGGCGAAGCGCCAATGATCGACTGGTCTCCCGTCTTGAGGAAGAACATATAAGGCGAAGGATTCACGACGCGCAGAGCGCGGTAGACTTCGAACGGATGCGCGCTTATTCCGACCTCGAATCGCTGCGAGAGCACCACCTGAAAAATGTCGCCCGCGGCGATGTACTCCTTGGCGGTCGCTACTGCCTCCTCGAATGTTCCTTTCGCCATGTTTGAGCGCACCCGCGTATCGCCCGAAGCTTTCCGGCGCGGAAGCGGCTCGATCGGATCTTCGAGGCGAGCTTCTACGGCGTCGATGTCGTCGATCGCTTTGCGATACTCCGTCTCCAGGTCCTCCGTTCTGCCGTCGGTGAACACATTCGCGATAATGTGGATCTGATGTCGCACATGGTCGAAGACTAACAGCCGCGAGAAAAACATCATCACCGCGTCATCGATCCCGGTGTTGTCCGGGTGAGAGTCGGGAATCTTTTCGAACCAGCGCGCCGCATCGTAACTCAAGTAGCCGACAGCGCCGCATACGAACGGCGGCAAGTCGGGAAACCGAACCGGGAGGTGCCGCCCCGAGAGGCGGCGAAGCACGCTGAGCATCGGTTGATCAGTCGTTTCCGTGCCAGACTCGCTCTCGATCGTTACCGTGTTCGCGCGGCTGCGGACTATGATCTCCGGATCGAAGCCGAGAAACGAGTAACGTGCAACCTTCTCTCCGCCCTCTACCGACTCCAGCAGGAACGAGTAGGGACTGAGCCGTTCGATCTTCAAGTACGCAGCCACCGGCGTTAGAAGGTCCGCCATCACTCGCTTGACTACGGGAATGACGGTGCCCTCGCCCGCCAGTCTTAGAAAGCCCTCATAGCTTTGCGGGAAAAGGTCATTCATGAAATCAGTTCTCTAACAACACGACATGCAACTGCTGCGGTCCGTGCACTCCGACCACCAGGGTCAGCTCGATATCCGCGGTGCGACTAGGACCCGTTATAAACGTAATCGCGCTGGTCAAAACTCTGCCTCCCGCCTCAGTCTCGCCGCGCAGAAGAGGAAACAGTTCGCACAAGCCCGGGATGACTTGCTCCGGCTTCATAACGGCTATATGAATAGGCGGCAGCAGCGAGACCGAGCGAGCTTGTCCTTTGCGCGCCACCAAAACCAATGTACCGGTTTCCGCGAGCGCGTAATCGATAGCCGACACGCCGATGTCGGCCTCGACGGCGGTTCGCATAAACTCGCGGTCGGTCCTCTCGGTC
The DNA here is from genome assembly GCA_038040445.1 of Acidobacteriota bacterium. Classification (NCBI taxonomy): domain Bacteria; kingdom Pseudomonadati; phylum Acidobacteriota; class Blastocatellia; genus Candidatus Onstottus; species Candidatus Onstottus frigus. The sequence continues at coordinate 127,817 of JBBPIG010000016.1, forward strand.
AAGAACGAGATGCCGGTTGCTCCGAGTCTCTCCGTCAAATCAATGCCGTCAATAAGCTGGGTATCCCAGCCGATGATGGTTTTTGCTCGCCGATCCGAAGCGAGCTGTTCAACGTATTGGAATGCAGCCTCACCCGTCGGCGCCGCGTAGAAGCGTCCTCCAACTGCCAGCAGTTCAGTCGCAAACTGCTTGATCAAGTCGTCGCGCCTCTGCTCGCAGTCTTTCTTGATCGCAAAGACCGACTGGTCAAGCTGCCGCCGCTGCGCGGCAACAGTCTCAGCGGGCGAGGGGGCTGACGTCACTTCTGTCTCGAGCGCGCGTCTTATGTCCCCGAGTATTTCTTCTCTTGCGCTTGTCGCAATCACTGAACACCTCATCGCGAATGTAAACGAAGGCTGAAGCCTGCGCTACTCAGCGTCGTGCCACATCGAGCGAAAGGACTTCCTGGCGAGCGCAGGAAAGTCTCTATTCTGTGTCCAGCCATCCAGGACCGACGGCAGCCCTTTGAACTTGCCATCCTCCAGCAGTGGTCCCTGGAGAAACGCCGGCACCCTGAACGCTAGGTTGTAGATGAAAACGTGACGCATAGCGAAAGCCCACAGCTTGATCGCCAGCTTCTCTGGCAGCGAAGGTCCAGCAGAATCGTGCCTCCCTTCGGACCAGTCGCTTCGCAGCTTCAACAAGATTCGCGGGATGTCGATTCTCACAGGACAGATTTCGCGGCAGGCGCCGCACAGCGTTGATGCGAATGGCAGGTCCTTCGCCTTTTCGAGTCCGGCAAACGCGGGCGTCAAGATCGAGCCAATCGGTCCGGAATAGACCGACCCGTAAGCGTGTCCGCCGATCTTCTGATATACCGGGCACACGTTCAAGCACGCCCCGCAGCGCAAGCAATACAGCGACTCGCGCATTTCCTCGTCCGCCAGAATTCGCGTCCGCCCGTTGTCAAGAAGGATCAGATGAAACTCCTCCGCGCCGTCGGCTTCGTCCGCTTTCCGCGCGCCGTTGATAAACGAAACGTAGCTGGACATCTTCTGGCCGCTGGCGCTGCGAGCGAGTATTTTGAGAAACACCGCCAGGTCGTCCAGCGACGGAACCACCTTTTCTATTCCTACCAGCGCTACGTGAATCCGTGGCAGCGTAGTGCTCAGCCTGATGTTGCCCTCGTTCTCGACCAAAACAATTGTGCCCGTCTCGGCAACTGCAAAGTTAGCGCCGGTGATTCCCATATCAGCGGTACAAAACTTCTCTCGCAGCCGCTTCCGCGCGACGACGGTCATCTCTTCAGCTTCTTTCAGGTTTGCAACGCCAAGCTTGTCGGCGAACAGTTCTGAGATGTCTCCCTTCGATTTATGAACCGCGGGAGCGAGGATATGTGAAGGCTTCTCGTGTGCGAGCTGAACTATGTACTCCCCCAAATCTGTCTCTACTGCTTCGATACCGGCATGCTCGAGCGCGTCGTTAAGCTCGACCTCCTCGGTCACCATCGATTTACTTTTTACGACTAGGCTCACGTTGTTCTTGCGCGCCAACTCCAACACGATCGCGCAAGCCTCTTCGCCGGTTCGCGCCCAGTGAACGGTCCCGCCAAGTCTTACAACGTTTTTTTCGAGCTCGATAAGATAGGTGTCGAGATTGCTGATTGTCTGTTCTTTGATCTCACGCGCGCGGTCGCGCAGAGCTTCGCCGTCCTTCAGTTGTGCAAACGCGGCGTCGCGTCTGACCGTAAAGCTGGTGAGCACTCGCAGCCGCGCTTGCAGAGATTTGTTTTGTACAGCGGCAGTCGAGTCGCGAATGAATGATTCAGTTTGTACGTTCATAGGCAATGATTCGTGATCCGTGATGCGTGATTCGTGATCCGTGATGCGTGACCGGATGATGCTGATAAACGCGCACTTCCCCCTCGTCCGGTCACGCATCACGCTTCACGCTTCACGCATCACGCATCACGTATCACGTTTCCAGCATTACGGCTCACGCATCACGTTTCCCTTCCCTTGGCCAGCAGTTCGGCTATGTGCATCGTTCTTGTAGCGCTGCCCTGCCTGCTCAGTCCTCCGGCTATGTGCATCAGGCAACCAACGTCGCTCGCAACTACCACGTCGGCGCCGCTCTTTTCGACGCTCTCAATCTTGTCTTGAAGTATGGCGCCCGAGATGTGCGGATACTTGATCGAGAACAGTCCGCCGAACCCGCAGCAGACTTCCGCGCCTTCGAGCTCGACCAGCTCGATCCCTCGGACTGAGTTGAGCAGACGCTGTGTCTCGGTCCGCACATTCAATTCGCGAAGTAAATGACACGACTGATGCAGCGCAACCTTGCCTTCATAAGCAGCGCCTACGTCCTCGACACCAACGACGTTGACGAGGAATTGGGTGAACTCGAATGTCCGCGAGGCAAGTTCCTCGGCGCGCGTGCGCCATTCCGGATCTTTTCTGAACAGCTCCGGATAGAAGACCTTCACCATGCTCGCGCAGGACCCCGACGGCGTCACCACATACTCGCTATTCTCAAAGATTGCAATGAACCGCTTCGCAAGATCGCGCGCTTCTGTTTTGAAACCGCTGTTAAACGCCGGCTGCCCGCAGCAAGTCTGCGCGGCCGGAAAGTCGACTTGCGCGCCCAGCCTCCGAAGCACACTCACCGTGCTCAATCCGACTTCGGGAAAGAATTGGTCTATCAAACAGGTAATGAACAGTGAGACTTTCATTTCTTAATTCAGCGGGTGATGAAACGACGCTTCTCCCTTTTTCAACTCGATCGAGGCCGGCTTGAAACGCGCTCTCTGTTCCTCAGTCAATACGGCTTCGATCGCTGCCATGTCGCCCGTAAGTCCCGTGATTGGCAGCAGGCTCCAGCGTTGACTCCCTGGAACGTAATGAAGGCAGCCGTTGTCACGGGTCGAGTCGTCCAGTCCGATCCAACATGAAAGGTGCGCCATGGGCTCGGTCCGGGTCCAGTACGAATAATCCTGATGCCATGCGACCCGGCCGCCATGAAGCGGTGGTTTGCAGAATAGCTGATCGTGCCAGAAACGAACCGGCCCTTCAAGCAACTGCGACGCAGGCACTGTGAGCGCCGGGTTCCACAACAGGTCGTGAAAGGGCGCCGAGATGCGCCACGCACCCAACGCGTGAAAGAGAACTGTCGCCGGATCCGGCGACTCGTTTGAGTGATATTCGTAGAACAAGGAATTCGCGCCGTTCGAGGGATCGGCGAGCGCAACAAGTTCGTCTCGAAGGATTTCGACCTGTTCATCGGTCACCATGCGGATGCCTGCGACGTATCCGTCCCGTCGATAGGACGCGACTTGCTCGTCGCTCAAGCGGTAAGCCATCCATTCATCTCTTGAGTTCGGAAGCTTGAAAAGGCTTGTGATCGGTTCGTGAAGAGTCGACAGGTCCTTGATCATTGTTCTTCTAGCTGGCTTCAACAGCAACGCTCGGGAAGGCGTATTGTAGCAGTTGGAGACGATCAATCGCATCTATGCGAGGAATTAGTGGCGGCGTCTTCACGGGCACCAACGGGGGCATCGCCCGGCCCACAATCAAACAACGGGCGGAGTGATCCCAATGTCAATGATTGATCATTGAATCATGCGAACCCCGGGTTCAATTCAAGGCTGACGCAAAGAAGCCAGCGCTCAAGTCAGGTGTCAACAACGCAAAGTTGAACGACCCCGACTGTAGGAGCTTCTTCGCCTCATCCGCGCTTCCGGCCTCTGCGTTCCTCTGCGTCCTTGCGGTTAGATCCTGATCTTAACCGCTGAGGACGCGGAGGACTACGACGACCAGCATCGAGGGATTTGTTCGACTACGCGCTCCTCATGTTAGCCGAATTAGGAAAGCGATTAGGCGGTTGGCCCTTGAATGTAAGCTGGGGCGGGCCCAGGTTCGGACCGGCAAAGGTCTTTAGCTTGCTGGATCTCGACGGATGTTGAAGCTTGAACAGCGCTTTCGCTTCGATCTGGCGCACCCGCTCTCTGGTGACGCCGAAGTGACTGCCTACCTCGTCAAGCGTGTGCTCGCGGCCGGCGTGACCCAGCCCGAAGCGCATCTTTAAGACCTTCTCTTCGCGCGGCGTCAGGTGCTTGAACGCCTCGTTAATGGCGTCGCGCAGATCTGAATTTATCAATTCAGCGCTGAAGCCGGCGACCGATTTGTCTTCGATCAACTCACCAAGACTGACATCCTCGTCAGGGCCCACCGGCGTCTCCAGTGAGATTGGCTCCTGCACCACCTCGAGCACCTTGCGCACTCGCGCTTCGGGCACGTCCAGCCGCTTGGAGATGTCCTCCGCCGTCGGCGCGTGCCCCAGCTCTTGCTCGAGCGCTCGGCTAGCCTGGACCTGCTTATTGATCGTCTCCACCATATGAACAGGGATGCGAATCGTGTGTGCCTGTTCCATTATTGCGCGGGTGATCGCCTGTCGAATCCACCACGTGCCGTAGGTCGAGAATTTGCAACCACGCCGCCAATCAAACTTATCGACCGCCCGCATCAGACCAACGTTACCTTCCTGAATCAAATCGAGGAATTGCAGCCCGCGGTTGGTGTACTTCTTGGCTATCGAGACCACCAGTCGGAGATTCGATCTCACCATTTCGTCTCTTGCGAGGCTCGCTTCGACGTCCCCCGCGCTCATTCGTGCCAGCGCGCGCTCAAGCTCGGTCGCGCTGACGCGCCAGCGACCTTCCAACTCCATCAGATTCCGATTGGCCTTCCGAAATTCGCGCTTGAGCTCGAACTCATTGGCACGCGGTCTCCTTTTCCGTTCGAGCGCACCGCGCGCGCTTTCAATCGCAGCTTTCGCGGTGCGAGCATAGCCAACCGCGTCGCGAATCAGTCCGGCCAAGTGTTCACGTTGGGTCGCAGTGAGATCGAGCCCGCGGCACCGGCGGCTCAACTGCACTCGCTGGAGCGCGAGCTTGCGCCGCAGCCGTCGAAGCTTCTTTGAACTCTTCGGCTCGTTCTGAATTCGCGCGTGGAGCCTGAGCGCCGACTTGTACTCGGCGGCTATCCCGGCGATGGCGTCGAGCGTAGAGAGCAGGCACTCGTGTATGCCCGCTTCAGTTATGTCCTCCTGGTCGCGAAAGTTGATCACCTCGCGGATGTGCAGCTCGCCCCGTTTCAACCGCTCACGGATGGCAATGATCTCCTCGATGCATATGGGAAGGCGCGAGACGGCCTTTGCAGTCCGGCGACAGCCACGCTCGATCCGGACCGCCAGTGCGCCTTCGCCTTCGCGGGTCAGCATAGGAGTCACGCCCATTTCCCGAAGATAAACGCCTACGAGGTCCTCGGAGCTGTCGATTTCCTTAGCAGTCAGCTCGGCGGGCGCCTCGTTCTCTAGCTGTTCTTCCTTGTTTTCCGGTACGGATTCCCCGCTCGCCGTTTCGATCTCATCGAATTCAGTTGAGTATGTTTCCCGATCCGCACTTCCCACTAGATGAAGCCGGCGCGCCGCCGGCTCGGGATTCCGGCGCGCCGCAGTAGAACTTTCTTTCTTTCTCACAGTCTCTCCTTCAAAACACAGGGCTGAGTCATAGAAAGGGACTTGGATCATTCAAGCCGCATACTCCTTACGACGACGTGCTTAATGATCCCGACGACTGGATTGGCAAGGCGCATTCCCCTGGCGGGCTATGGTTGCCGCTCAAAGGGAGTTCTAGATGCCGCGATTACGGGAGGGCCCAAACAACTCTGGCTTATTCAAGTGGGGACAAGTTGTACCGTGCAGAAAAATGACACAGCCAATAAAGGGGCAAGGCGGTGCCAGCTATTCTATGCATATCAATGTTTAAGTCAATAGTTTTCTTCCGAAATTCGACGACCGCCATCGACTACCGGCAAGGGGCTAGATCTGACACTCGAATCAAACATTCGCTTCCAGCCGTTCGCTCTCTTGAAAGATGGCCGTAAGCGACAGCTTCAACTCGCGCGTTACTTCGCTCTTCCAATAACTGATCGCAACCTTTCCATCACCTTCAAGCAGACCGTAGAAATACAAAAGCTTTTCTTTGAGTCCGTCCACCACATCGAACGTAACCTTGCTGTGGAACAGCAATGGGTTCAAACACAGCACCTCCAGCTCTCCAAGCCGCACCCGAAGCGATGCCCGCACAGGGACCGCATTCGCAGAGTCCGTCAGGTTGCCTGCGACCAGCGGACTCACTGAGACGGTGCACGCCCGTAGAACTTCGTCGAGCCGGCGCAGATGACGAAGGCAGTCGACCCGATGCGTGATGATCTCCTTTTGTGCGACCGCGTCTGGAGACTCCTGAGACGCCTGGCCTTGAATCTGGAATACCGCTCGCAATCGGGCCGCGTCCAGTCCTTCGTTTCCAAACAACGCGTGCAAGCTCATCAATACTGCCTTCAGCTCCCGGGCGTTCCCGGGCCACGCGCGCGAGCGCAACTCAGCGAGTATGTCATCTGGCAACACGGCGCGTTCATCACGAGCGATCTTCTTCCAGAAGGATCGAGCCAGGATCGGGATGTCTTCGGGATGATCGCAAAGCGCCGGCGCTCGAAGGAGGAACGCTCGAAGGCGATAATACAAGTCTTCGCGAAACTGCCCCGCTTTGACCATCGAGAACAAGTCTCGATTTGTCGCCGCGATGATTCGCGCGCTGACCTCTATCTCCTTAGCTTCGCCGATCGGTCTGATCCTGTTCTCTTCAAGCGCGCGAAGAATCTTCACTTGATGGACCAAAGCAAGGTCGCCGACTTCGTCAAGGAAAAGCGTCCCGTTGCCGGTTATCTCCCACAGGCCTTTCTTATCAAACTTGGCGTCGGTAAATGTGTATCGCTTGTGGCCGAAAAGCTCCGATTCGAGTAGCTCGCCAGGAATCGCTCCGCAGTTGACTGGCACGAACTTTTCTGAGGCGCGAGCGCTGTACTTATGGATCGAGCGAGCGATGACTTCTTTTCCGGTGCCGGTATCGCCGAGCACCAGCACCGGATCATCGTTGGCGGCCGCGCGCATCACCAGTTGGCGGACCAACTGGACTTCCGCGGATGCGCCCACGAAGGTCCGCACGAAATCATCGGGTATCTCGCGGCGAGGAAGAAGCTGCAAGAGCAGTTGGCTCGAGAGCATTCCGTCGAACCTGGGTTTAGAAGTGGGTTTGCCCGCGCCGGTTTTTAGACTCGTTCGTTCGCTCGGTTGGCTCGATCCCGCCTTGCCCCATAGTTCGTCCAGAATCTTCTCACTCGTTCCAATGATGTAAATGTTGTGATCGTCCTTATTGAATGCATTCTCGAGAAGCGTCCGTACGCTCCTTACGAGTTGACCAGATGACTAATAGCTTCCGTTGATGAACGGAATCTTGATGTGCCCAAGCAATAGCTTCGCGAGCGGTTTGGCTTCATGCTTTCGTCCGCGATCGATTACCAGGTCTTCAAATCTGAGGAGCCCCGGCAGCTCGCCGTTCAACACGACGTAAGCCGTGGGCGGGGACTGCAATCTGAACTCGGGGAATGAGCGGATCAGTTCGTCACTCAGCTCGCTGCGAACCGGATCCACACCGCCAGGTCCGGCGACGAATTTCAATGCTCTAAGGGCCATCGTGTTGTAATAACAGCGCTGTAGAATTCGGAGAGTCTCATATCAGAAAACGACCCGGCAACTCAACCGGGAACGGCCCAGTGAGTAGCCCGAGGCTTAGACACTGATCGGATTCAACACAGGAGCGCCAGTCATTCCGGATTTCAGGCACTCGTCAATTCAGTCCGTTTCCTTCGATCAATATTGCCGAAAGTTGAGATTGAATCTGCCTTGAATGCCGAGAGTCTCCGGCGCAGTGCCGGCAAGTATGCCGGAGACTCCGTGATACCGCAGCCTGCTCGGACCGCCCATCACAAGCGCGTCGCCGGACTCGAGGATGATCGTCTTCACTGGATCTTTGCGCTTTGTTCCGCCGATCATGAACTGCGCAGAATCGCCGAGGGAAAGAGAAACAACGGGAATACCCGTCTCGATCGTTTCGGGCCGCTCGTCCTTGTCCTGATGAAGCCCGAGGCGTCCATGCTCCCGATAGCAATTGATGAGACAAATGTCCGGCTCGATCGTCATTCCCGCTTCAGCCGCCGCTCTCAGCGCAAGATCCTTCAGGTCTTCGGGAAGCTCCTGAACCGGAAGCCCGTCATGATCGGACCGAACCCCTTCGTACTTGTAGGTCTTCGCGTTCCAGTGCCTCCCGAGACAGACCATCTTGATTGACATGTAAGCTCCGCCCCGAACAGCGGGAGTGTAGAAGCCAGCCGGTTGGTTCCCTATCTCGATGCATCTCTGCACCAGAGATTTCTGCTGCTCAATCGTCAGGTAAGCGCCGAGGTGAATAGTGCCGGGATAGATGTCCAAGGTGATTGCTCCTGTTCTCGATCGAATGAGAGGCCTGATCCGCCGTCATCATACTCCATCTCAGCAAGGCTCAATTCGCGTTCGCGACCACAGTGTGCAAGGTGTCCGTGGGCATCGCTCAAAAGTGGCGGTGGTATCCTGTTCTTCAATCGTCGGCGCTCTCGCAGGTTCTCTGACGGTAATGAATGATCTCTTCTTCAGGGACGCTAGCTTCGATTACTCGGCCGATCTCCGTAGCGTGATGATTGTGCCAGCAAATTCCTCACTGCTGCCAGGCTCGAGAATCGGCCCCGCGTCTCCTAATTGATCGCCTATGAGCCTTCGCCCAAGCGAGCCACTCATCCTGGCTGAAATTCTCCGCAACCGATTAGCCAAGTCGGGTGGAACTATTTCCAGCGCTGCATCAAAGCACTCTCGCGCGGACTAAGTGTCTCCCGCCTTTGCGCGCACGACTGCGATGCCGACAATCGCATGCAACTGCTCATGCCATTGGGTGAGGCCTCTGGCTGAGCGCTTTGCCGCCTGCGTGTCTCCGACCGTGGCCTGAGCCTCGCACAGAGCCTGAAGAGCCTGGTTGAGAAAGAAAGCTCGCTCCGAGATAGGAGAAATCTCTTCGAAGTCCCATATTTCGAAGTCCCATATGACGATGCGATTGAGCGGGTCGCCCGCGCGGCTCAGTTTCCTCTCGATTCCAGATTGCGCATTGTGCTAGTATCTGCGCCAAGATGCGCAAAACCAATTTGCAGAGGTGCAACATGTTAAGCCTGATTCAGCGTTCTACCGCGCGGTCATCCATTGTCGCGCTTCTGATAGCCAGTATCTTTTCGCTGACCGCGCCCAAGGCGGCTGCGGCTGACCGTCCATTTGATTCGGAGAAGGGTACGAATCGAGAAGCATCTTCCACGGCTGGCGCCACAGAAAGCCGAAGTGGAGGGACTCCAGTTGCCGCCGAAGCAAAGACGCAAAGTGTGTTGTATGTCGCGTTCGAAGGCGTGGGGAACGCACCGGTCGAGCCAGCCCCCGAACCCACGACCAGACCTCGCCGCGTCGCGCGACTGGCTGCATCCGTCGATGCCGCGGCCAGACCATTGCCATTGCCAGCGCCGCCGCAGGCCCAGTCGGGCGTTGTCAGCACCGCGCCGATGACAGCCGGAGAGAAATTCGAATCCTGGTTCCGCTCCCGATTCCTGTCGGTGGGCACCTACGGTTCAGCCGTATTCAATGGAATGTGGAAAGAGTTGCAGGATAATGACGACTTCAAGAAAGACACGGTTGAGAACTACCTCGCCGATTCGATGACCCGTGCAGCGCGCAGCTACGCTTTCGGCACCACGGCATCCTTCTTCGAGAAAGCTCTCTTCGCCTCGATATTCAGACAAGATCCGCGCTATCACCGGTCGGGAAAAACGGGCGCGGGTGCGAAGATGGGATACGCAGTCACTCGCGTGTTCATTACGCAAGGCGATCACTGCGCGTGTCACCAGTTCAACGCGTCGTTCCTGTTGGGCGCCGCGGCTGCGTCAGGCACGGCGACTTTGTGGGAACGCAGGGAACGCACCGGGCGCATGCACACCGTCAGCCGGTTTTACAATCACATCGCTATGACCGCGCTGTTCAACATTGTCAAGGAGTTCGTCGGCGGACAGTAGGTAGCGCGGACCTAAAGCGGCCATCGACTTTCGTCTGTGGGCTTCGGTACATGTCGATCGAGGTAAGCGCGGCGAAGAGACTAGAGTCCACTTCTTAAGCCGTGCTGGTTTGTTTCAGCAAAGATCTTGACTTGAGGTCGCGCTCGAGAGCGTGACGGATGATCTGATAGTTGATCTCGCCGATCTTGATCAAGTGTTCGGGTCTTATTTGTTTGCGGGCGAACGCGGTGGGATGACTGCGAAACATCTCGAGGATCGTGCTTCGCAGATGCACGTCGACCGAAAAGCCCCTGGCTCCACTGCAAGCCAGGCAGCGGGGCGCTCCCTCTCCCGTCAGAAAGACAGACTCATCCGCTGAGATCGTTTCGTCGCAGACAGCGCAATGCGAAGTGTCCGGGAAGAACCCCACAAGCCGGAGCAGCCACGACTCAAAGTACCTCAGTATCTGCGAAAGATCGCGTTCTTCTTTCTCTATTGCCTCGAGCGTTGCGAGGACCAATCTGTAAAGCCGCTCGTTAGGCTCATGCTCCGGCAGAAACTCAGTGAGCAGTTCAGCCAGATACGAGAATGCACTCGCGGTCTCGACATCGCGCGCGCCCCTCTCGAAATGAGAACGCAGGATGTCACACGTGGAAACGCTGACTAGCTCAAATCCCTCTTTTTGAAAGTAAGTCAACGCCACTTCGGTGAGCGGTTCGAGCGAAGAGCCGAAGCGGCTTCTGATTTTTCTCGCGCCGTGCGCCACGCCCCGAACCTTGCCCTGGTCCTTCGTCAAGAACACACAGATCTTATCTGCTTCCTTGAGCGCGTACGTTCGCAGCACAAAGGCCTCGGTCTTGTGTAACGGCATTGATGGAATGGCCTCGCTCGCGAGATTATATCAGAGTGCGGCGAGCTCAGGGCAGTAGTGGGCAATAGCTGTCTGGGGCTCGCGATGTTTTCAGACACAAAAGGGGGTGCGAGATGAAGAGGTTCTTACTTGTGATTGTGGCTATGAGTTCGCTCGGAGCGGTTTCGGCGGCAACGGTTCAACAGGAGAGATCGAAGCTCGACAAGATTCAACAGGCACTAAAAGACGACGTGCCGCATATAGTCTGCGTTGATGAACGCATTGCCACCGGCGGCCAACCCACCGATGGGGCTTTCGCTAAGCTCGCGGCTAACGGCTATCGCTCGGTGCTCAACCTTCGCACAGCTTCCGAAGGCATCGATCTAAAACACGAGCAAGAGGCGATCGAGAAAGCAGGGATGCGATACGTCAACATACCTATCGTGTCGAGTGCGCCCAAGCCTGAACAGGTTGGGGAGTTCATCAAGGCGGTGAAAGACAAAGACAACCAACCGATGTTGATCCACTGCGGCAGCGCAAATCGAGTCGGCGCGTTTTGGATGATCTATAGAGTCATCGACCAGGGCTGGGCCGAGGACAAGGCGCTCGATGAAGCGACAAAGATCGGTCTCACGAGCCCCGTGCTGAAGACATTCGCTCACGAATACATAACGGCGCATCAGCCACGGAAGACCTTTTCGAACTGATCCACCTGGAGCGCCGGCATCCCTGCCTGCATGTCGTTGCAGGAGAAAGAGGCAGGCAGGGATGCCTGCGCTCCCAGGTTCTTCGCCTGAGGGAGTCCGGTTGCCCCGGCCATCTCCGGCCTGTACCATTGACCCGTGATCACTCAAGCAGGTCTACGCGAAGCTCACGAATCAGTCGGCATCGCGTCAAAGGAACGGAAGCTGAAGGAACTTCTGCAAAGCTTCGGCTCTGTCATCGTCGCGTTTTCAGGTGGAGTCGATAGCGCTTACCTGGCTTATGTCGCCAGTGAAGAACTCGGCGAACGCGCGCTGGCAGTCACCGGCGACAGCGCATCGTATCCTACTTTCCAGCGGGAACTCGCCAATCAGATCACGGCGAGGTTCGGAGTTCGTCACGAGATCATTCTCACCGCAGAGTTCGACGACCCAAACTACATCAGCAATCCCTCGAACCGATGCTACTACTGCAAGTCGGAGCTCTACACGAAGCTGGATCAGATGGCGCGCGACCGTGGAGTTTCAGTGATATGCGATGGTACCAATGCCGATGACGTCGGGGACTACAGGCCGGGCAGGCAAGCCGCGCGAGAGTTGGGAGTACGTTCGCCGCTGTTGGAATGTGGCATGACCAAGGCGGAGATCCGCGAGTTGTCGCGCCGAGCGGGACTGCCGACGTGGAACGAGCCCGCATCCGCGTGCCTATCGTCGCGAGTGCCTTACGGTCAAATTGTCACAATCGAGAAGCTTTCAATGGTAGACAAAGCAGAAATGGCCTTGAAGCAACTGGGTTTTCGGCAAGTGCGCGTGCGACACCACGGCGACGTTGCCCGAATAGAAGTTGCGGAAGAAGAAATGACGCGCGCGCTTGATCCTGAGATGGCGCGCCGGATGTCGGCCGCGCTCAAGGCGGTTGGCTTCAAGTACGTCACGCTCGATCTTGAAGGCTACCGGACAGGCTCGTTGAATGAGGCTCTCTGAAAAGTTCGTAGTCCCGCATTCATGCGGAAGTTTGTCATCGTGGGCGTCTGACCGATCAAGTACAAACTTCCGCATGAATGCGGGACTACGAACTTTCCTCAAAGGCTCCGTGACGTCCGGCCCCGCTCGCGAACCGTTTTGCGCCTGCAGAAGTCTCTTCCTTCAATGCAGCAACGCCGTGATCGAATTCATTCGCCATCGCTTCTTCGAGGCTCAATCCGATTTGCTGGTAGGCTGACATCCTGTCGCCTCGCATGCAGACTTGCGGAAATTCGGCCAACTCGCGAGCCAGCTCTTCAGCCGCCCGGCGCGATGTCCCTCCCGGCACAACTCGATGAACAAGTCCGATGCTCAGCGCTTCGGCCGCGCTAACCGGGCGGCCGGTCAGTATCAAATCAAGTGCGCGGCTCAGCCCTATCAATCTCGGTAAACGCACAGTGCCGCCGTCAATCAGCGGGACTCCCCAGCGCCGGCAAAACACGCCGAGCACCGCGTCGTCTTCCATCACCCTCAAATCGCACCACAGCGCAAGCTCCAGCCCGCCGGCCACAGCAAATCCCGATATCGCTGCGATCACCGGTTTGCTCAAAAGCATTCGGGAAGGCCCCATCGGACCATCGCCTGTCGGCTCCGTCCGATTGTGATTGCCCGCGGCGATCGCTTTCAGGTCAGCGCCTGCGCAGAAGGTTCCGTTGTCGCCGTAGAGCACTCCCACATCGGCGTCGGCGTCTCGATCAAAATCGCGGAAAGCGTCAGCGAGCGCTTGCGCGGTTTCGCGATCGACGGCGTTGCGGACTTGGGGCCGGCTCAGAACGACAGTGGTAACCGGCCCGTTCTTCTCGACGCGCACAGGCATAATGACTCTGAGGTGAGCGTGATCGACTGTTTGATTGTCTCGATTATTGCTCGACCGCGCCGCAGAGCGTGTGACTCAACTCTTAACTAGAGACGCGGATTCGAGTTTCTCAAGCCGCACTTCCAAATCGCGGATGTCCGCGTTGATCGTGAGCAAGTTGTCGTTGAGAATCTCGATCTTGCGTTCGACGCGGCGAAGACCGGCATTGAAATCAGCGCGGAGTTCTTCCTGGCCCTTGCGCAACTCGTCCTGGCCTGCTCTGATCCCCGACAATCCGTTTGTGAAGCGCGCGCCCCACTCGTCTAATCGCGCTAGAAGGGTGTCGATCGTAGACTTGGCGGTCATCTCATCGTTGCTCATACGTAGCTCCTGTTAATGCTGCTCGACTCATGATCTAAAGGCTATGAGCCCTACCCAGGAACTCTTACGTGGTCGAACTAGCCTACGATAACACGACAAGGGCGGTTCGGTCACTCAAAACTTCACCTCGGGGACCTCGCGTTTTGCGGGTTCAGCCTTGAACTCTTGCTCCCGTTGAAAGCCGAACAAATTCGCAAAGATCACGCCCGGAAAATTCCCCCGCGTGGTGTTGTAATCCGCCACCACCTGGTTGTAGTCCTGCCGGGCAACGCCGATGCGATTCTCCGTGCCTTCGAGCTGGGTCATAAGGTTCTTGTACTGCTCGCTCGCCTTCAAGTCAGGATAGTTCTCGGTGATGACCAGCAACCGGCTGAGTGCGCTGCCCATTTCTGCGTTCGCAGCGATTTTCTCTTCAGGTGTCGCCTGAGGATTGATCAGTCGCGATCGCGCCTGAGCGATTTCGCTAAAGACTTTGTCTTCGTGTTTGGTGTAGCCCTTCACCGTGTTCACCAGGTTGGGAATCAAATCCGCGCGTCGCTCGAGATTGGTATCGACGTTCGACCATCTCTGCCTCACGACTTCGCGTTTCCCGTTCAGCGAGTTGTAAGTGCCGCACGCTCCCCCGCCGACGATCAGAAATAGCAGTAGCACTCCCACTAGGATTCCCATCCCCCATCTCGATTTCGAACGGCGCTGGGACTCAATCTGAGTCTGCTGCGCCGTGAACTCCTCGCGAAACTGTTCGCGCTCAGTGCCTGTGCTCTTATCATAAAGACCGCTCATTATGTTCCTCCTGGCTGTTGATCAAATCTACGTGATGGCAATTGCGCCGTGACGGCTGCTGTCGCGAACTGGCCTTCGAGCAGCTATCGCGCTTTCAAGCAATTCTCCGATTTTCTCGACCATCGGTACGAGCGTGTTGCGATCCAACGCCGAGACCATAACCGCGGAAAACGCCTCTCGCAGGTTTGATATCTCGCTCTCGCCCAATAAATCAGACTTGTTGAAGACGAGCAACCGCGTGATTCCTGACAGGTTCAGCTCGTTGAGAATCTTCTCGACCGATGCAATGTGACTGTCGAGCTGCGGACTGCTTGCGTCCACCAGATGAATCAGCACATCCGAGCCTTCCATCTCTTCGAGTGTCGCGCGAAACGCCGTTATCAAATCGGGCGGCAGATCGCGAATGAACCCGACCGTGTCGTTGATGATGACCTCTTGATCGCGCGGCAGGCGCAAGCGGCGGCTGGTCGGGTCCAGCGTTGCAAACATCCGGTCCTCCGCGCCGACCGCCGACGAGGTGAGCGAGTTCAGCAGAGTCGATTTCCCGGCATTCGTGTAGCCGACGATCGAGATTATCGGCAAGTCGCGCCGCACTCGCCGTGTGCGCTGCACTCGCCGGCTGGTGCGAATGTCCTCGATCTGTTTTTCAAGAAGGTGTATTCGATCACGCACGCGGCGCCGGTCCACCTCGAGTTTTGTTTCGCCGGGGCCGCGCCCGCCGATACCGCCCATCAGCCGCGACATTTCAATTCCCGAACCGGTGAGGCGCGGGAGCATATATTTCAACTGCGCAAGCTCGACCTGAATCTTTCCTTCGCGGCTCTGCGCGCGCTGGGCGAAGATGTCCAGTATGAGCTGAGTGCGATCGATGATCTTGAGGTCGGTCGCTTCGTTGATGACCCGAACCTGCGCCGGCGTCAGGTTCTGATCGAAGATAATGACATCGGCGCCGAGCTGAAGACTGCGAATGATCAATTCGTCGAGCTTGCCGCGGCCGACCAGCGATCGAGGATCGAGCTTCTGCCGCCGCTGGATAATCGAGTCAAGCACGACCACGCTCGCGGAACGCGCAAGCTCGCGAAGCTCGTCGAGGGACTCTTGCGCGGACGCGGCGCTTCCGGTGGTCACGCCCACGAGAATGGCCCGGTCTCTCTGATCGCGCGGATTGCGAACGTGACGCGCGCGAGCCAGTTCTTCCTCTAGCGACTCGATCAAGTCGATGAAGTCGATGTCGAGCTGGCTGGGCACTTGAGGCTCCAGAAAGACCCACATCGCGGGCTGCCCTGCATCGGAAAGCGCATCGTCAACCTCGTTGGTCGCACTTCGCGAGTCGCGCCCGTTGGCTGGCAACAAGTGCGCCGCGCGAACCAGCCCGGGCATACCATCACTGCGCACGTCGATTGAGGCCATCAGGTCGAGCCTGAGCAACGCGAGGTCGGTCAAGTCGTCTTGCGTCAGCCCCTCGCCTGCCAGATGGGTGTGAACACAGCGTAATCCGCGAAAGCGGTCGGCGCCCATGCGGGTGCGCTTCAGATCCGGCAATACGATTCCGCGGGCATTACCGACGATCACGTGCTCGACGTAGCCATTTCGGTTAACGAGCACCCCGATCTGCCGGCGAATCTCGTGCGATGCTTCCGACAGTTGGCGCGCAAATTCCTGCGAGACAATCTGACGCGGCGGGATGCGCCTGTTGTAAAGTTTTTCAAGGCGCTGAATCTGATTGTGTTTGAGTCCTTGTAGATTCCCTTCGATGGTACTGATAGCCTTTTCCTCCACTAACCATTCGACAGCCAAAACAACATCTTTATTCTATACCAAACGCTGACGGCTTGGCAGCAACCTACGGTAGTACGCAGGTCGAGGTTGAATGCGCCTATACACCGTGGTAGGCTGGATTATGCCTCTTTGAAGAGTTTTGCGTGGTTTCACATCGTACTAGTAATTTCACTGAGAGGCCAGTAGGGATCTGAAGAAGGGTTCTTTTTAGCAATCTATGGCGGTCAGAAATAGAATTTGCAATTCGATACTTAGGCAGACGACGTAAAATCCCAATGGGACTTGCATTCGAGCAATGGGGAATTCATCCCTTCTTCTTCTTGACTGCACTGGAATGCTTCCTTAAGGACATGGCATTCGTTGATCTAACTAACCCAAATCCGCACGAGCCTTAGCCCCTGTTCGCGGAGTTCCGCCCACCCGGTTAAACCCGGGACACGATCGCGACAGATAAGGCTCTAACCACAAAGTTCCGAACTTGCCCTATTCGGGTAGGAGGTAGGTAAGAATGAAAAGCTCTGAGAGAAAACAAAGCCGCGAACTAAAGTCGATGCTTCGCATTGCGGTTCTAGGTGCGTTTATGAGCGCGGCACTCACTTTACCGCAAATGCTCAACCCTTTGTCTGAGCACTATGGAAAGGCGCTCGCGTCGCACACGCCATTACTTAGTCTCACGTTGGCTCAGATAGCCGCCCTTAGTGTTCCAACAACTGTTCCCTCACCTTATACCTTGGGCGCGTATGTTTCAGGCCCGCCCGCTGCGAGTGGCTCATCCCCCGCCAACACATTGGGCGAGATCGTCGACGCGACGCTCGACGTCACGGCGGCCAACGCCTTAGACCACCGGTGGGTTCAGATTCTGGACACCACTCCAGTTATCTGGGATCTAGGCTCTCCGTCAAATACTGCGTTAATATTCCCCGCCGTCGATCACACCCCAGTTCCCTACGAGTCTCTGGAATTCACAGTATGGGGGTCCAATGACCCGAATGCGCCGTTCCCCAGCGGGTGGACTCTGGGCACTCTCACAAGAGTCTATCAAGAGGGGTGGGTTGACTCCGGCGCGCCCCTAGGTGACGAGTCGGACGACAATGCCTCTTTATGGGCGTTTGCAGGCACCTTCCGCTATATTGCGGTGTATAGCAATAAGAGCACGGAGATTACACCTGAGCCGGTCGGGTTTATCAATGATTGTGTTGGTGAGGGAGTGTTCTGCTCCAGAGATGCGGAGATTGATGCGGTAGGAAGACCGACCGCAATCACAATAGCTCTGGACATTCATCCAACGTCATGTCCCAATCCCTTGAACATCGGTTCTCAAGGCTTATTGCCTGCGGCGATACTGGGCACAAGCTCCTTCGATGTCAACTGCATTGATCTGTCAACAATCCTACTCGAAGGAGTTGCGCCGAAGAAACTCGCATTCGAGGATGTGGCAACACCCTTTACCCCGTTTAGCGGAAGACTTGACAGGCTTGATTGCACAACCGACGGGCCTGACGGCTTCCTCGACTTGACCTTGAAGTTCGACACGCAAGCAATTGTCGCCGCTCTTGGGTCGGTGAGCGACAAGCAAGTTCTCGTTCTGCACCTTACAGCCAATCTGAAAGCTTCGTGCGGCGGCGGCTCGCCGCTCGTTGGCGAAGATGTGGTTGTCATCCTGAAAAAGAAGAAGTAGACCTGCCGCTTCGTAGGACGCGCTCTTCTGCAGGGGAGCGCGTCCTTCTCACTCTAGCCCATCACTTGATTTGAGGCGTTTCCTTAACCAACCGCCGGAGTTCTGGACTGCCGCAGTTTTGGACTGTCACTGTCGCAGTTTGGCCTTGTCAAATAAGAGAGCATGAGCTACTATGAACCCATTCTGAACGGTGGACAACCACCCACGACATTACTAGCTGAAAACTACCGGGGATCAGCGTCGACGCTAACACGAAGCTAGCGCGTTCGGCTCTGCGGTTCGGACCCGATCGAAACAGCAAGGAGCCCGTGCGGCGCTCGGTAACCGTTTGGAAACTTCAACTCATCGTTTTGGAGGATGTGTGGTGAACAGGAAATTAATAAGACCGACACTTGCGGAAGTGAGAGAGCGCTCGGAGCGCGATTCTCAGCATCGCCGCAACAACCAGTCTGACCCGAATCGCAAACGCGTGCCACCCGAACAGACTCACGCCGAGAGCTTCTACTACAAGAAGCAGATGGACAACAGGACGCTAATGGTAATTGTGCTTCAGGATGGCGAAGAGCTTAGGGGAAGCATCGAGTGGTATGACCGAGGCTGTATTAAGCTGCATCGCACCGAAGGGCCCAACCTGCTCGTGCTGAAACATAACATCAAATACATGTACAAAACTGAAGATGCCGAAGGCAACGGCGACAGCGAGGACCATATTGGGGAGCACATAGACGAGGGGCCGGAGGAGTAAACCGGCCGCCCAGTTCCCGCTTCATCCTCACCTCGCAGCGATGGACCCTGTGACGCGAGCACCTGGCAGTCCCAACAAACCGCGTGTCGGAATCACCATTGGAGACCCGGCCGGCATCGGCCCCGAGATAGTTCTCAAGGCCGTTGCAGAAGGGGACGTGCGCGCAGCTTGCTCGCCCGTTGTTATCGGCAACGCCGATCAGCTTCGCCGGCAAGCGCATGAACTTGGGTTGGCTTCCGAGTTCGACACCGTTACCGAGGAGCAGCTCGCTTCCTGCACCTTCGACCAGCCGGTCGTTTTCGATACCGGCAACCCAAACGAGACATCGCAGTGGGGAGCTTTGTCCGCGGCATCGGGACGCGCCGCGATTGCGGCAATCGAAGCCTGCGTAAGACTCTGCCTCGCGGGCAAGCTCGACGCGATGACCACCGCCCCGATCAACAAAGAATCAATCAAGCTTGCCGGTTCTCCATTCCCAGGTCACACCGAGATGATCACCGCGCTGTGCGGAGCGGATCAGTCGCTGATGTGCTTCTTCGCCGGTGATCTAAGAGTCTTTCTGTTGACCATCCACTGCAGCCTCGCGGATGCGATCAAATCAATCACAAAAGAGCGAGTCGAGAGCGCGATCGAACTGGCTGACCGTGAGCTGCGAAGGTTTGGAATCGCACGGCCTCGGATAGCCGTGGCGGGACTCAACCCTCACGCCGGCGAGCACGGGTTGTTCGGCGTCGAAGAAGCTCGCGAAATCGCTCCGGCGATCGAAGAGTGCCGGACTAAGTACGACATCGACGTGTCGGGGCCGTGGCCAGCCGATACCCTGTTCGTGCGAGCGTGGCGTGGCGAGTTTGACGCCGTAGCCGCGTGTTATCACGATCAGGGATTGATCGCCGTCAAATGCCTCGCATTCGGGCGCGCGGTTAACGTGACGCTCGGGCTGCCGATCATTCGAACATCGGTCGATCACGGCACCGCATTTGACATCGCGGGCCGCGGGCTTGCCGATCACGGCAGCATGGTTGAAGCTATCAAGCTGGCGGCGCGTCTGTTCGCGGTTGAAAATGAAGGCAGGGCGCAGAAGACAGAATACTGACTCAGGAGGAAGGATGAGAATTGCTCTAATCGCTTTGATACTGGTGGTCGCCATGTTTTCGTCGTTCGGCTTCTTTGCTTCTACTGCCGCGGATGATCCTCTTCGGCTGCCGGACGAGAGGCACCTGCGCAACATTCGCCAGCTAAGCTTCGGCGGCGAGAACGCAGAAGCTTATTTCTCAGCCGACGGCAAGAAGTTGATCTTCCAATCGACTCGCGACGGCCGTGGTTGCGATCAGATCTACACGATGAACATCGACGGCTCCGATGTGCGAATGGTCTCGACCGGTAAAGGCCGCACCACCTGCTCCTATTTCTTTACGAACGGCAAGCGGATCACCTATTCATCAACCCATCTCGCAAGCCCCGACTGTCCTCCGAAACCGGACTTCTCGAAAGGATATGTGTGGGCAATCTATCCAGGCTTCGACGTATTCAGCGCCGCGCCCGACGGGTCCGATCTTAAACAGGTTACGAAGGCTCCCGGCTACGACGCTGAATCGGTGATCTCTCCGAACGGAAAGAAGGTGGCGTTCACCTCGATGCGCGACGGCGATCTGGACATCTACACGATGGACCTGGATGGAAAGAACGTGAAGCGCCTGACCAGCGAGATCGGTTACGACGGCGGTCCGTTCTGGTCATACGACAGTCAATGGATCGTCTTTCGCGCTAATCATCCGAAGACCGAAAAAGAAAAGGCCGACTACCTCGCTCTTCTAAAAGACAACTTGATTCGTCCGACGGCGCTTGAAATCTGGGTGATGAAAGCTGACGGCAGCGGTAAACGCCAGGTGACCAACAACGGCAAAGCCAACTTTGCGCCGTACTTCTTTCCTAACGGCAAGCGAATCATTTTCGCGTCGAATATGGCCGATCCGAGAGGCCGCGACTTCGATCTCTACGGGATAAATGTCGACGGGAGCGGTCTCGAACGCATTACCTTCAACCCGACGTTTGATGGGTTCCCGATGTTCAGCCCGGATGGAAAGAAGCTTGTGTTTGCGTCCAACAGAAATGACAAGACGCAAGGCGACACCAACGTGTTCATCGCTGATTGGGTCGACTGAAACAAGATACTCGCCGCTCAGGCTCGCGGTCGGGAAGTGGCTTGCCCCAGCTGTTTCCCAAGGCGAGAAGTACCATACTCAGGCTCGCGGTCGGGAAGGGTGGCTTGCCCCAGCTGTTTCCCAAGACTGGCATCTACCACGCGGGGGCAAGCCACCCTTCCCGACCCCAAGCTTGAGTATCACATCGCACGCACACACCACGCGTCGTCTTAGAAAAGTCTCTATTGCCAAGTCTCACCTTCTCACGGAATCAACACTATCTTCCCAAACGCTCCAGGCTGTAGCACAAGTTCGTGAGCGCGCGCCGCGTCCGCAAGCGGCATCTCTTTCCCAACAATCGGCCGCAACGTACTGTTCTCAAGTCCGGCGACAAGAGCTGCATGAATACTCGCTCGATCTTGATCAGACGTGTTGATGAGCGACATTCCCAGGATGCTCAAGTCGCGAGTCATCGCCGCGCGAGGATCTATCTCGATCGGTCCGCGACTGCCAATCACCACAACGCGGCCGTGCCTCGCAAGAACGCCGAGGTCGCTAGCCAGGTTCACGTTCGCCAACATCTCCAGGATAAGATTCACCCCATTCCCGCCAGTCAACGCGAGGACCTGATTCAGATAATCCGGCGCGTGATGATCGAGCACTTGATGCGCACCCTGTTGCGAGACATTGGCTCGTCCTTTTTCGCTTCCGCCTGTTGCAATAACACTGAGCCCTGCAGCGCGAGCCAACTGAACGGCGGCAATGCCGACTCCTCCGGTCGCACCGTGCACCAACACAATCTCGCCCGCGCGGGCCCCGGCGCGCTGAAAAAGACCGCGATAAGCCGTAGCATAAGGAACACCGACCGCTGCTCCCTGCTCGAACGTCACTTGGGACGGCAAACGGTGCACCTGAGCTTCGTGACACAGAGCCTGCTGCGCGTACGCTCCGCCGACTGTTCCCGCGACGTAGACGCTGTCGCTTGCTGCCACGCACGTCACACCTTCGCCGATCGACTCGACCACGCCTGCTGCATCCATTCCGGGAGTGTAAGGCAAGGAAGGCTTTACGACGTGCTGTCCGGACCTTATGTACACATCGACCGGGTTAACGCCAACGGCATGAACTCGCACGACCACTTGTCCCGGACCCGGTAGCAAATCGGGTACGTCTTCAAGCTGCATCACCTCAGGCCCGCCGAACTCGTGAACTCGAATGGCTTTCATTGACTCCCCTTTCTTATCGTCCAGTTGTATACCACACAGCCGTAAGCTCAAGGCAAGCCGCTTAGCGGCTTCCCACCGATAGACGACACGGTGAGCCTGTTCAGCTCCACAGCTTTGTGCAGCTCACCCTTAGGAAACCGCTACGCGGCCAGGTTGAGTTTGCGGTGCATTGGCTATCGATAAGAGGCCGCTACATGGCCGGCACATGGAGCGTGACTGGCGTGCGAAACGTCAGCTCCAATTTGCAGTAGTAAGAACTCCCAGCTTCGTATAAAATAAGCCCGTTGTACAAGCAGCCACAACGCTGCTCTTCATATCAACCCGTCGCTCAGTCAGGTTGGGCGCGGAAAAGGACAGGCAAAACTAGACTATGGGGTTCACACAAGTGCAGACGAACGGTACTCAGCCATCAAAAGCAAAGTCGAACGGCGATCTACATCATGCTCCCGCCGACGGCGGCAAGCTGATAGTTCTCACCGCGCCGCTCACCGAGACGATCGATCACGCGGGCTACTTCATTCAGATGGGTATGGCTTCCATGCCGATATGGATGGAAGGCGTGCTGAATCGCAAGTATCCCAACTGGCGCAACGTCGAGTACAACGACGACAGCTCGGCTCGCTACATGCCCGCGGGCTGCCGGGTGCTTGAGGCATCGCTCCTGCGTGAGTATTCCCCTGATGACATCGTCGCTTGCTATCCAGATGATCTTCATAAGTTCGTAGGGCCAAAGACTCGCGTTGTTGCTGTCTCGACTCACAACCCATTGGGCGTGACGTTCGCAGCCGGCGTGTACACTTCGATCTTCGGCACGTCGAAGATGCCTATCAACTCTCACTACTCGCGGTTGATGTTCGAAAAGATCAAGACCAATCCGTATCGAAACAGCTTCAAAGTGATCGTAGGCGGCTCGGGCGGTTGGCAGATCATTCAGACCGATCTCTATGAAGAGCTCGGAATCGACTGCATTGTTGAAGGGCGCAGCGAGTCTCTCGACACCCTCGATCTGTTTCGCAAAGCCATTGCCGGCGAAGACCTGCCGCGCGAGATCGAAGTCAAACACCCGACAGACCGCAACAGCATTCTCTTTCCCGACAAGCGAACCACCTTCGGCGTCGTCGAGATGACCACGGGCTGCGGCCGCCGTTGCCAGTTTTGCCTGCCGGACTTGAACCCTCAGATCGATCTTCCGAAAGAACAAATCATGAAAGCCGTGCGCGCCAACATTCGCGAAGGCAACAAGCAGATTTCGCTCGCCACCGAGGACATGTTCATCTGGGGTCAGGTGCACACCGACACCCCGTTCTACTTCCCAAATCGCGAAGCGCTTCTTTCACTCTACTCTGATATCGTGGACACGCCGGGAGTCGAGCAGCACGTGCTCAGCCACTGCACGATGGCTCCGGCCGTCGTCGATCCGCTTCTGATCAAAAAGCTCTCGGACATCTTGCTGCCGAAGAGCCCGATTCACCTGCCTTATCTCAGCTCGCATCCGCAGAAGAAAGCTCTGGTGCCGCTGATAGGTCTGGAGACCGCATCGCTGCGAATGGCGAAGATGATCATGCCGAGCAAGGGCGTTCCGTTCTCGATTGACGACTGGTCGAGCGTGGTGATTCAAGGCTTGACCACCCTGAACGCGAACAACTGGTTCCCGGCGATGACCTTGATCATTGGCAATCCCGGCGAGACCGACGAAGACACGAAGGCCACGCTCGATCTGATCTACGAAGTGGAGCGCCGCGGCCTGTTCGCATTCTTCATCCCGTCGATCTTCACGCCGTTGCATGATACGCGGATGGAAATGAAGAAGGGTGTGACCGAGACTCAACAGCTCTCGCCGCTTCAGTGGCAGTTGATGATGAAGTGTTGGAAGATGAACCTCCGGCCGGGTCAGTACAGTTGGTGGGCTCCCACGGCTTGGCGAGTCGGCGCGATCGCACTGTGGATGTACAAGCTAAGAAAGCTGAACGGCCCGAACTTCAAATGGCCGCTGTTGATGTTCTCGAGCGCGATGTCCGAGAAGATGATGGGACGACTGGGCAAGATCTACACCGGCAAGCCCATCAAAGTGAAGTCGCGCAAAGAGCTGATTGCTGGGCTGAAGCCGCACTACTTGCAGTACCTTCGAGAAGACAACGGCGACTTACCCGAAGGCTACGTGCCGCATGCTCGGCAGAATGAGCAAAAGGCTGCCTTGGCTTTGCCGGTACTTTCATGACAGGTACGTAGAAAGAACTAACGTCAACGGGTACATCTCGGTCGCCAGCGAGGAGAACAACGCAGGCAGCCGTAATTCGGCAACGGACTACGGACCACGGACCACGGACCACGGACTACGAGTTGTTGTTATGACGACATTGAACCGGCGGCGATTCATCGAACTCGGAGGCGTAGCAGGCGCGCTCGGAGCCGTTTCACCCGGGTTCGAATTCAGGGCTGCTCAGCGCGTACGTGGTGACGCGGGTCAGGACCCTGATGACCGGGTCATACGCTTGAGCGGGGACGGTCTCGGTCTCACTACGACGCAGTATTCGCGCTTCCTCGCACACCTCGCCGAGAATAAGGGTATTGTTCCAGACTCGTATATCCTTGACGGCGTAGTCGACGAATTAGAGAAACAGTTCGCCCGCATCCTTGGCAAAGAGCGCGCGGTGTTCATGCCGACAGGAACGCTCGCGAACCACCTCGCCGTAAGGGCGCTCGCCGGCGGCTCAAGCCGCGCCATCGTTCAGGCCGAGAGCCATCTATATCAGGACAGCGGCGACTGCGTACAAACGCTCAGCAACATCACGCTGATGCCGTTGGCGCCAGGCCGTGCGAGCTTCACTGCTGATGAAGTCCAGCAACTCCTCGATCAGACCCGAACCGGGCGAGTTGCATCGCGAGTCTCGGTCATCTCCATTGAATCACCTGTGCGCCGCAAGCAAGGGACGGTTTTCGATCCCGCGGAGCTGAAGAAAGTCATAGCGCTTGCGCGGCGTGAAGGCATCCGGCTTCATCTCGACGGTGCGCGTTTGTTCCTGGAGGCGGCATATGCGGGAAAAGACGTCGCCGAGTACACGCAGCCGTTCGACACTGTGTATGTGTCTCTGTACAAGTATTTCAACGCTGCATCGGGCGCGATTCTCGCGGGCCCTCGCGACTTGATGGATGGAATGTATCACACGCGCCGAATGTTCGGTGGAGGACTGAGCCACGCATGGCCCTTTGCGGCTGTGGCGCTTCACTACCTCTCGGGTTTTTCGGAACGCTTCACTCAGGCGATTCGCAGCTCCGACGAGTTGATTCGTGTTTTGGGCGAGAACGATGCTTTCACGATCGAGCGTATTCCGTCGGGCACAAACCTGTTTCATCTTCGCGTCCGAGGAACAGATGCGACTGCTTATCAGAAGAAGCTAGGGGGTTTGGGGGTCATGCTTCCGGCGCCGTCACCGGACGGTAGGTTCTTGATAGGTGTGAACGAGACTTTGAATAGGACAACTACGGCGACGCTTACTGGTACTTTCCGGCGTGGGTTGGCGAGTTAATTCTGCTGGGGGTCTAGCTGGAGCGGCGGTCGGGATTAAGGCTCGGGGACGCGTTTACATCGGCGGGGAGGACTATGAAGGTAATAAGAATCGAAGATGCGAAAAGGAGCCTCGCCGACTATGCCGCTGAGTCTGAAGAAGCCGTCGTCGTAACGATCGACGGCAAGCCCGTTGCCGCCTTGATGCCGCTTGAAAACGCAGACCTGGAGACCGTCTCACTAAGCCACAAACCCTAAGTTCATGAGAATCATTGAGCGATCCCGAAAACGCCAGCGGAAAGAAGGCGGTATTTCCAGTGACGAGATGAGGCGTCGACTCGGAATCCCTCGAGCGCGTTAGTTGTCGGGGTTGAACCGAGCATCTGCGATTGTGTCGCCAATGATCGTCAAGCTGAAGAAACCAAATACGCGATATCGAGACCTAACGTTCGGCCAGCTCTATGATGTGATTGGCATCGAAGCCGATGAACTCCGGATCATAAACAACGCTGGCCGTCCTTTCTCATATCCCCCTGATCTGTTTTGACTGGTCGATGCACGGGAACCAGCCGACTGGGTCACGGAATTCGGCGACGATGGAGAGCAGTATTCGTATCCGCCGGCGCTGAATAGACCTGGGTTCTTCGAGGACTTCTTCGACCAAAAGGCAAAGGCAGTGGCCACGTTCTGGAGGGTGCTGAATCATCGGCTTGCTGCTGCGAGTAAGGTCGCGTAACGCAACCACCGAACACGGCTGGGCGATGGCATATGGGAACGTTTCTTGTCAGATGCAAGATTGAGAATGTGGCAGATCGCGAGAAATCCGCGGTGTTGACCAAAGTAACTGGTTGATACCGGCAGCGAATACACTTGGGTACCCGCCACTACGCTTGAGAAGATCGGCATCAATCGAGAAAAGAAGGATGTCGAATTCGTGATGGCGAACGGGCAGCACATCACGGGCAGCATTGGCTTTGCCATCATCCGGCTAGACAAATACTTCACCGTTGACGAAAGTCGTCTTTGCAGAGAAGGGAGACCTCCTGCTCCTTGGTGGCGAACTCTCGAAGGCCTTACTCTTGCCGTTGATCGGAGAAAGAAGAAACTGGAAGCGTCAGGTCCCGTACCCGCTGCGTGACACGCGAATGGGAATGGAGACGCGCGTGACCGAGACGATACAGCTCTCACCGCTTCAGTGGCAGTTGATAATGAAGTATTTGGAGATTAAAAAGTGGCGGGCATGTAACCGCGCTGCCTAAACAACGGCATGATGTATGATCTGACTTGAGAGGAATGATCCTCCTGCTCCTGGTGAATGATCTCAAGAGCAAAGGCTTCGGCTCGGCGGCTCGTGATCTATCAGGTCTTCGTATCCAAGCGCTATCCCATATCCTTCGCCAATAGCCCGCGTCCAATAAGATCGATTACATTCTGCTCTCGCCTGCGCTGTTTCAGCGGGTCGAGACCGGCGGCATCTTGAGAAAAGGGGTCTGGGGAGGCAAGAACGGAACGCTGTTCCCACATTACGACGAAATGAAGAAGGAGATCCACGCTGCTTCCGATCACGCTGCTATCTTTGCCGACCTGAACCTCTAGTGACCGGATCTTCCGAAAGCTCCTTCATTGTCGCCACGTTTCGAGCACGGCGAGCCTGTCGGGAAGAGTTCTCGCGCCTAACCAAACACTTGCAGGCACCGTGGCTTGCAATTCGGCTTTCCAGGACTCCAATGTTCTTTGTGTGAGATGAGCGGACACTCGATCGCCATAGCTTTACTCTCGCACTAAGGCTCCAGGATTGTGGCCTCAGGTCCTGGGCCGGCGCCTTGAACGACGGACCGGCTATTCGCATCTGAGTGCAACGACCGGATCGACCTTTGTGGCCCTGTACGTCGGCAGAAGACATGCGAGCACTGCAACCGTCGCCAGCGATAACGCGGTGACGCAAAGCGTTCCAGCGTCCGTCGGTTCTAGATCGAAGAGCAAGCTAGACATCAAGCGCGTCAACGCAATCGAACAGGCCACGCCAATCCCTACTCCGATCGCTGTCAGCATTAGGCCACTTCTTATGACCAATCTGAAAATATCACTTCGTCCGGCACCAAGAGCCATTCGAATCCCCATCTCGCGGGTGCGTTGAGATGCGGAGTAACTCATCACACTGTAAGTTCCACCCATCGCGAGAACGACGGCGATAATGGCGAAGACTCCTAACACCAGAAGAATGAGCCGTCGCTGCGCCGTCGACTCGTCCAGCCGCCGATCCATAGTTTTGATGTCGTAAATTGGAAGATCGCGATCCAAGGCCTTGACTGCGGCCTGCACGGCAGGAACAACTAGCAGTGGGTCATCC